>JBFJWO010000571.1:0-1677 GCA_041623575.1 Gammaproteobacteria bacterium | reverse complement strand
GTTGAGGTCGCGTGACATGGGTGGATCTCCGGGGGGTGCTTCAGGATTACCAGCGCTTGGTCTTGATGTTGTGCACGTGGGTGTGCTCGCCGACGCCGATGTCGGCGACCACTCGCCCGATGTCGACACCGTACTTGATCACCGTGTCGCCCTGGCTGAGCGGCTTGATCGCGAGCTTGTGCCCGATGGGAATGTCGCTCGCGGCCTTGAACGTGATCTCCCGATCCTGGTCCATGATCCAGCCGGTCAGCTCGTCGCCGGCTTTCACACCTTCCACCACGACCACGCCGACGGAATCGCCGTCGTCATGCACTACGAAATGAATCATTGCTACCTCCAGTCTCGTTCGAGGAAGGCGCGGCTGCGCCGGAATGATGTTGCTGCTAGGGACGCAGGACGATCTTGGCCGCGCGGGTGCGACTGGCGTCCAGATCGTCGAATGCCTCGCCCCCCCGGGACAACGGCCGCTGCTCGATCCAGTCGAGGCTGCCGAGCCGGCCCTCGTGCAGCGCCGCGAGCGAGGCGCGCAGATCGGCGTCGGTGTAGGTGTAGACACCGACCAGGGTGACTTCCTGCAGCGTGAGGGTTCGGGCATCGAACTCGCCGGCCCAGTCCTGCAGTCCGACGTGCGAGATGACGCCGCCTGGGCGCACCGCGGCGATGGCGCTGGCCCGGGTCGCGACCGCGCCCACGGCGTCGAGGACCAGATCGTATTCCGCGCGCGGTGCCGGCGTGGCCAGCGGGTCGAAGGCCTCCACGCCGGCCGCGCTCGCGGTTTCGCGGCGCAGCCGGTTGGTCTCGGCCAGGCGCACGTCGCGTGCGCCCCAGGCCTTCAGGATCAGCGCGCCCAGCAGGCCCACCGAGCCGCCGCCGATCACCAGCGCGCGGCACTCGGGTAACGGCCGCCACGCGGCGCGCGCCGCGAGCGCCAGGGCGTGCCACGCGGTCGCGCAGGGCTCGGTCAGTGCCGCCGTCGCCGGGTCCATGCCGTCGGGCACCGGGATCAGGTTACGGGCCGGCAGGGCGACCTGCTCGGCGAACGCACCCGGCAGTCGCATGCCGATGAGCTCGCGCGAGGCGCACAGGTTCGAGCGTCCGCCGTGACAATACGCGCAGGCGCCGCAGGTGATCAGGGGATTGAAGACGACCCGCGCGCCGGGCTCGGGCCCGTCGAGCACGGTGCCGCATGCTTCGTGCCCCAGGATCAGCGGCGGTACCCGGCGCGGGTCGTGACCGTGCCAGGCGTGCATGTCCGACCCGCAGATCCCGACCGCCTCCACCCGGACAAGGGCATCGCCAGGCCGCGGCACGGGCTCCGGCGCATCCCGGTACTCGGTCGTGTGGACTGCCGTGTAGACAAGAGCCTTCATGGACACCTCATTTCGCGGTGAAACCGCCGTCGACGAACAGGACCTGGCCCGTGACATAGGCCGAGGCCTCGGAGCAGAAGAACAGCAGCGGGCCGTCGAGATCGGCGAGCTCGCCATTGCGCCCGATGCACGTCTGCGCCGCGTTGCGCGCGGCGAGCTCGGGGTCGGAAAAAACCGGGCCGGTTTTCTCCGATCCCAAGCTCGCCGCGCACAACGCGGCGCAAACCTGCATTGGACGCAACGGTGAGCTCGCCGACCTCGACGGCCCGCTGCTGTTCTTCTGCTCGGAGGCCTCGGGCTACGTCAC
>JBFJWO010000570.1:0-1720 GCA_041623575.1 Gammaproteobacteria bacterium | reverse complement strand
TGGCGCTGACGATGCCCATGGTGACCGTCTGCCCGGCGCCGAGCGGGTTGCCGATGGCGAGCACCACGTCGCCCACCGCGAGCGAGGTGTCGTCGGCCAGCGTGATCGCGGGCAGCCCGTCGGCGTCTATCTCGAGCACGGCGAGGTCGCTGTCGGGGTCGCCGCCGATGACTTGCGCCCGGTAGCGCTCGCCGCTGGCGAGCATCACTTCGATCTCGTCGGTGCCGTCGATCAGGTGATGGTTGGTGACGATGTGGCCGCCGGCGCTGATGATGACCCCGGAGCCCGCGCCCGTGCGGATATTGCGCGGCGTGTCGAGGCCCGAGTTGTTGCCGAACAGTTGCTCGAACAGCGGCGAGTCGATCGGCGCCGAGCGTGCGGTGCGGGTCGCCGTGTAGATGTTCACGACCGCCGGGGCGGCAAGCGCGACGGCGTCGGCGTAGCTGTACGGGCCGCGGCCCTCCGCGGGTCGCGCCGCCGGTGCGCGCGAGGTGTGGACGATCTCGACGCGCTCGCGCGCGGCGTGCCCCGGCGCTCCCCAGCGCTCGCTCGCCAGCACGTAGACGAGCGCCAGCGCGAAGCCCAGCGCCGCGGCTTTCGATGCGAACACGATGTGCTGACGGGTGAGGGCGGGCAACGGGACGATCCTGCAAGCGTAGGCGAAATGATACCCGCTCGCGCGCCCGAGCGCGGGCGTAACACACGGCGCGCGACGCACGCCGGCCGATAAGCTTTGCATAAATCGGCGGATGCGATTAACTTGGCCGGCAAATGGTTGCCCTGACCACCGCGCCGACGCCGGCAGACTCCCTTTCCCGCTCGCTCCGCTCTCCCCGACGGCGGAGCGATCGGCGCCGGGCATCGCCCGGCGGGGACTGCGCCCGCGCGGGGCAGGCGCATCGGGATGAAGCGGCGCGCGTGCCTGGCGGGGTAGCGCGCGCCCTATGCTAGAATACCGCGCGTTTTTTTGGGCTGAACACCGTTGCCGAAGCCATCCCTCCCCCCGGCCGGCGTAACGGTGGGTATAGAACCTTTGTTGGAGAGCTAGATGGCAAAGCAGGCCGTGGACAAGACCCGGCGGCGGTTCCTGACCGCCAGCGCGAGCGTCGTCGGTGGCACGGGCGTGCTGGTCGGGTTGTTCCCGTTTGTCTCCTCGATGCAGCCGAGCGCCAGGGCGCAGGCGGCCGGCGCGCCGGTGGAGGCCGATATCAGCAAGCTCGAGGACGGGCAGATGCTGATCCTCGAGTGGCGCGGCAAGCCGGTCTGGGTGGTGCGCCGTTCGAGCGAATCGGTCGGGCGGCTCGGCGAACTCTCGGCGCAGCTCGCCGACCCCGCATCCGAACGTGACCAGCAGCCCGGCTACGCGCGCAACGAGTACCGCTCGATCAAGCCGGAACTGATGGTGCTGGTCGGCATCTGCACGCACCTCGGCTGCTCGCCCAAGTACCGCCCGGAGCTGGCCCCGCTGGACCTCGGCGCGGACTGGCAGGGCGGCTTCTTCTGCCCCTGCCACGGGTCGAAGTTCGACCTGGCCGGGCGTGTCTACGCCGGCGTGCCCGCGCCCACCAACCTGGAGGTGCCGCCGCACTCCTACCTGAGCGATTCGCGGATCCTGATCGGCGTCGACGAGGAGACCGCCTGATGGGTAAAGCCCTCACCAATCTGGCCGGCTGGATCGACGACCGCTTCCCCATGACCAAGATGTGGGAAGAGCATCTTT
>JBFJWO010000569.1:0-2108 GCA_041623575.1 Gammaproteobacteria bacterium | reverse complement strand
TACCGGCGCGAGAACGGACGTGTCGGCGTGCGCAACCACGTCGTCATCCTGCCGGTCGACGACCTGTCCAACGCCGCCTGCGAGGCGGTCGGCAACAACATCAAGGGCACGATGCCCATTCCGCACCCGTACGGGCGCCTGCAGTTCGGCGCCGACCTGGATCTGCACTTCCGTACCCTGATCGGCACCGGCGCGAACCCGAACGTCGCCGCGGTGGTGGTCATCGGTATCGAAGAGGGCTGGACCAAGCGGGTGGTGGACGGCATCGCCGCCACCGGCAAGCCGGTGATGGGCTTCGGCATCGAGCAGCACGGCGATCACGAGACCATCATGGCGGCCTCGCGCACGGCCCGCGAGTACGTGCAGTGGGCGTCGGAACTGCAGCGCGAGCGCGTGCCGCTGAACGAACTGTGGGTGTCGACCAAGTGCGGCGAGTCCGACACCACCTCCGGGTGCGGCGCCAACCCCACGGTCGGCAACGCGTTCGACAAGCTCTACAAGCGGGGCACGACCCTGCTGTTCGGCGAGACCTCCGAGATCACCGGCGGCGAGCACCTCGTCGCCGAGCGCTGCCGCGACGAGAAAGTGCGCGAGCGCTTCATGTTCATGTTCGATCGCTACCAGGACATGATCAACCGCTTCAAGACCGACGATCTCTCCGAATCGCAGCCGACCAAGGGCAACATCGCCGGCGGGCTGACCACCATCGAGGAGAAGGCGCTGGGCAACATCCAGAAGATCGGCCGCGAGTGCCTGGTCGACGGGGTGCTGGACAAGGCCGAGGCGCCGAGCGGCCCCGGGCTGTGGTTCATGGACTCCTCCTCGGCGGCGGCCGAGATGGTGACGCTGTGCGCGGCCGCCGGCTACGTGGTGCATTTCTTCCCTACCGGCCAGGGCAACATCATCGGCAACCCGATCCTGCCGGTGATCAAGCTGTGTGCCAACCCGCGCACCGTGCGCACCATGGCCGAGCACGTCGACGTGGACGTCTCGGGGCTGCTGCGCCGGGAGATGACGCCGGACGAGGCGGGCGATGCCCTGCTCGACATGCTGTTTCGTACCGCCAACGGGCGCCTGACCGCGGCCGAAGCGCTGGGCCACCGCGAGTTCGTGCTGACGCGGTTGTACGAAAGCGCCTGAGAGCGGCGAGTTCCCCATGGCGCAGGTACCGAACGTGTTGTACCTGCCTCACGGCGGTGGCCCGCTGCCGTTACTGGGCGACCCCGGCCACGCGGGCCTGACGCGGTTCCTCGCCGGGCTGGCGCCGGGGCTCGGCGGGTTTCGCGCGGTGCTGGTGATCAGCGCGCACTGGGAGGCCGACCGCCCGACCGTCACCAGCGGGCCGGCGCCGGCGCTGATCTACGACTACTACGGTTTCCCGCCCGAGTCCTACGAGATCCGGTATCCGGCGCCGGGCGATCCGGCGCTGGCGCAACGCGTCCTCGCCTTGCTGGAGGCGTCGGGCATCGCCGCGCGTGCCGACGCCGAGCGCGGTTTCGATCACGGCCTGTTCGTGCCGCTCAAGCTCATGCTGCCCGAGGCGCGCACGCCCTGCGTGCAGTTGTCGCTGACCGGCGATCTCGACCCCGCGCGCCACCTGGCCGTGGGCCGTGCGCTCGCCCCGCTGCGTGACGAGGGCGTCCTGGTCGTCGGATCCGGATTGTCGTTCCACAACCTGCGCGCGTTTTTCGCCTCGCCGTCCGCGCAGGGACACGCGGCCAGCGTCGAATTCGACAGCTGGCTGCGCGAGACCTGCTGCGGTGCCGGGCTCGATGCGGCGACCCGCCGCAAACGCCTGCTCGGCTGGTCCTCGGCGCCGCACGCGCGTCATTGTCACCCGCGCGAGGAGCACCTGTTGCCGTTGCACGTGTGCGCGGGCATCAGCGGGGACGCACCGGGCGCGGTGATCTTCAACGACGACCTGATGGGGCAACGCGTCAGCGGGTTCGCTTGGTGAAGCACGTCGGTACCGGGCGCGTGGGCACGGCGCTGAGCGACCCCGGCACGATGGCGCCCGCATGAACGAATCCCGGCGCGAAACCATCGCCCGCGGCGGCAAGACTGTGTTCGGAGCGGCGGTCGGCATTCTCATGCTGGATACGCGCTTT
>JBFJWO010000568.1:0-2120 GCA_041623575.1 Gammaproteobacteria bacterium | reverse complement strand
CCCTCCTCCAACCGATGATCATGTCGTTGTTCCTCCTCGGATTCCTCGTGCGAGCGCCCTGGCAACGGCGCCATCCGCGCAGGTCGCGCCACCTTACTCGAAGCGCCCGGGACCGACAACCGAGCGCCCGCGCGCCCGCGCGGGTGCGACCTGTGGGACAATGCGGCCTTGCAACCGGCGCCCCGAACCATGCACGCCCGATCAGACCCCGAGCCGCTCAGCGCGCTCAGCTTCGACAATCGCTTCACGCGCGAACTGCCCGCCGACCCGGTGAGCGAGAACTTTCGCCGCCAGGTGAACGGCGCCTGCTACTCGCGCGTGCTGCCGACCCCGGTGTCCGCGCCGACGCTGGTTGCCTGCTCGCGCGAAACGGCGCAGTTGCTGGGCCTCGACGAGGCGGACTGCGCGACACCGCAGTTCGCCGAGGTCTTCGCCGGCAACCGGCTGCTCTCGGCGATGGATCCCCACGCGACGGTCTACGGCGGGCACCAGTTCGGCAACTGGGCCGGGCAACTCGGCGACGGGCGGGCCATCAACCTGGGCGAGGTGGTCAACGCGGCCGGCCAGCGGCTGGTGCTGCAGTTGAAAGGCGCGGGCCCGACCCCCTACTCGCGCAGCGCCGACGGGCTGGCGGTATTGCGCTCGTCGGTGCGCGAGTTCCTGTGCAGCGAGGCCATGCATCATCTGGGCATCCCTACCACGCGCGCGTTGAGCCTGGTGCTGACCGGCGAGCAGGTGCTGCGCGACATGTTCTACGACGGGCGCCCGGAGCTCGAGCCCGGCGCGGTCGTGTGCCGGGTGTCGCCCTCGTTCACGCGCTTCGGCCACTTCCAGATCTACGCCGCGCGCGGCGATCTGGCATTGCTGCGCCGCTTCACCGACTACACGCTGCGCACCGATTTCCCCCACCTGGGCGAGCCGGGCCCGGCCGCCTACTGCGCGTGGTTCCGGGAAGTGTGCGAGCGCACCGCCCGCCTGATGGCCCACTGGATGCGGGTCGGTTTCGTGCACGGGGTGATGAACACGGACAACATGTCGGTGCTCGGCGAGACCATCGACTACGGGCCCTACGGCTGGCTCGAGGACTACGACCCCGACTGGACCCCCAACACCACCGACGCGGGCGGACGGCGCTACCGCTTCGCCAACCAGCCCGGTATCGCCCAGTGGAACCTCGCTCAGCTGGCCGGCGCGATCCAGCCCCTGGTGGGCGAAGTCGAGCCGCTGCAGGAAGCGGTCACCGCCTACGCCGAGCACTACCTGCGCGAGTGGAACGCCATGCTCGCCGCCAAGCTCGGGCTGGGCGATCTCGGGCGCGCCGGCGACGATGCCCTGGTCGCAGAGCTCTTCGAAGTGCTGCGGCTCGGCGAAACGGACATGACAATTTTTTTCCGCAACCTGGCGCAGGTCGACCAGGACCCGTCGCCCGGCGCCGGCGAAGACCGGCTCGCGCCGCTGCTGCCCGCCTACTACGATCCGCGGGCACCGGATGCGCGGACCCGTGAGCGAACGCTCGCCTGGCTCGACCGGTACCGCCAGCGGCTGGCGGCCGAGGGTGTGCCGGCAGCCGTGCGCCGCCAGCGGATGAACGCCGCCAATCCGAAATACGTGCTGCGCAACTACCTCGCGCAACTCGCGATCGATCGGGCGAGCGAGGGCGATTTCGACGGCGTCCACGAACTGCTGGACGTGCTGCGCCGGCCCTACGACGAGCAACCCGACCGGGAACGCTATGCGCACAAACGCCCCGAATGGGCGCGGTCCCGACCGGGGTGCTCGATGCTGTCCTGCAGCTCCTGAGAATCACCGCCGCCTTTTTTCCGGCCGACGGCGCTCGCACAGAAGCACACCGGCCGCCTCGCGGCGGCCGGCGTTCCAGTCAAGGGGCAGGCCCTGCCCCGCGCCCCGTTCAGGCCGCGTCGCGTTCGCCCAGCCACGCCTCCAGCGCCTCGGAGCCGCCGACGCGGGTGCCGCCGACGAACACCTGCGGAACGGCGCTGGCGCCGGCGACCGCACGCAGCGTGCGCTCGCTGAAGTCGCGGTTCAGCACCAGCTCCTCGAACTCGATACCGGCCTCGCGCAGCAGCTCCTTCGCGTGGCTGCAGTAAGGGCAACCCTTG
>JBFJWO010000567.1:0-2168 GCA_041623575.1 Gammaproteobacteria bacterium | reverse complement strand
GCGGCAAGGTACTGGTGAGGTCGCCGTTGCCCTCGTTGGTGACGATCACGTTGCTGCCGGTCTCGGCGACCAGGAAGTTCGCGCCGGTGATGCCGACGTCGGCGGCCAGGAAGCGCTCGCGCAGCACCTGGCGCGCTTCGTCCACCAGCGCCGAGACCTCGGTCTGTCGTTCGCTGTAGCCGAGCGCGCGGTGGTGCTCGGCGAACAGGTCCGAGACCTGCTCGCGCGTCTTGTGCACGGCCGGGGCGATGATGTGGCTGGGCGGTTCCTTGGCGAGCTGGATGATGTACTCGCCGAGATCGGTCTCGACCACCTCGTAGCCGTCGGCTTCGAGCGCCTCGTTGAGGTCGATCTCCTCGCCGGCCATCGACTTGCCCTTGGTGATCGTGCGCGCCCCGGCGTTGCGACAGATGTCGAGCACGATACGCCGCGCCTGCTCTGCATCGGCGGCCCAGTGCACCTTGCCGCCACGCTCGATCACGGCGCGCTCGAAACGCTCCAGGTAGTAGTCGAGGTTTTCCAGCGTGTGGTTCTTGATGTCGCGCGCCTGGTCGCGCAGGCTTTCGAACTCGGGCACCGCGGCCACCGCCTCGGCGCGCTTGGCGACGAAGCCGTGCATGCCTTTGCGCAGCGCGCGCTGCAGGTTCTCGTCGTGCAGCGCCTTGCTGACGTTGCGCTCGAAGTCGACGCTGGTGAACTGCACCCGCTGCGCCTCAGTCGGGCTCGCCGATGGCGGGCGCGTCGGTCATGCCGGCCAGCACTTCGGCGACGTGACGAACGCGCAACGGCTTGCCCAGGCGCTGCGCCCGCCCGGCCAGGTTGAGCAGGCAGCCGAGGTCGCCACCGAGCAGCGTGCCGGCGCCGGTCCGTTCGGCGTTGGCGAGTTTGTCCGAAGCCATCTTCACGGACACCTCGGGGTATTTCACGCAGAACGTGCCGCCGAAACCGCAGCACACCTCGGCATCCTGCATCTCGAGCAGTTCCAGCCCGCGCACGCTCTGCAGCAGCGTGCGGGGCTGGTGCTTGATGCCGAGTTCGCGCAGCCCCGAACAACTGTCGTGGTAGGTGACGCTGGCCTGCCAGTCGCCGGGTGCGGGTTCGTACCTGCGCACGTCGACGAGAAACGCGGTCAACTCGTAACAGCGTTCGGCCAGCGCCTGCGCCCGCGCCTGCCATTCGGGCTCGTCGGCGAACAACGCCGGGTAGTGCTCGCGCAGCATGCCGATACACGAGCCCGACGGCGCCACGACGTAGTCGAACCCTTCGAACTCCGCGATGACCTGCTTCGCGATGGAACGCGCATCCGCGTCGTCGCCGTTGTTGAACGCCGGCTGCCCGCAACAAGTCTGCGCCTGCGGCACCTCCACCGTGCACCCGGCGCGTTGCAACAGCGCCGCGGCGGCGAAACCCACCGTCGGTCGCATCAGGTCGACGAGACAGGTCGCGAACAGGCCGACCCGCGGGGTGTCGCTCATGGCGTGCGCCGCGGCATCGCCCACGCCACGGTGGCCGGCGCCGTGCGCCGGTCGACGTCGCTCGAAGCGGGCGTCCGCGCGCAGGCGCGGTCGCGGCACAACGTCAGCATTGGCGCACGGGTTTCATCCGCGCCCGAACCGGGGCATCTCACGGGTGCCTGACCTCCAGGGGAACTCCGCGGCAATCTAGCAGACCGCGCCGGCGGGAACAAACGGCGGATGATCGGGCAACGGGGCGCGTCGGGCGCACTCGCCGCCGGACTTCTCAGCGAGCGGCGCCCGCGCTATATTGCGCCGCGCAATGCAGCCCCCCCGACCCGAAGACGCGCATCGTGAAGCGCCCGAGTGGGTACTGTCCGGCGAGACACGCATCGCGGCGCGTCACCAGCCCGGTAACGGTCCGCGCGTGGTGTTCCTGGGCGGCTTTCGCTCCGACATGCAGGGCACCAAGGCACGCACCCTCGCGGCGTGGTGCGCGCGCCGCGGACAGGCTTTCACGCGTTTCGACTACCGGGGTCACGGCGAGTCCCAGGGCACGTTCGCCGCGGCGACCGTGGGCCACTGGCGGGCCGACGCGCTGGCTGTCCTGGACACGTCGCAGGAGCCCTTGCTGCTGGTCGGATCGAGCATGGGCGCGTGGATCATGTTGCTCGCCGCGCTGGCCCGCCCGGCCCGCGTGTTCGCGCTGCTCGG
>JBFJWO010000566.1:0-2233 GCA_041623575.1 Gammaproteobacteria bacterium | reverse complement strand
TTGCGCCGTCGCGCCGGTGCCATCCTGGTGGCCGGCCTGGCCGGCGGCGCCGCGGCCAGCGCGAGCGCGGTCGCCATCGGCTGGGCGCTCGGGATGCCGGAGGAACTGCTGCGCTCGCTGGCACCCTAGTCGGTCACCGCGCCGGTGGCCATGGGCATCGCCGAGCAGATCGGCGGCATTCCGGCGCTGGCAGCGGTGTTCGCGGTGCTGACCGGCTTGCCGGTGCCGGGCCCCGTGATGGGCATGCTGCTGCTGCTCGCCTACCTCGTGCACCGGGGCGGACTGCCGGAGGAACTCGATGCGCTGGCCGGCGCGTTGCTGCGTCACCTGTACCTCTACTTCGTGCCCGCCTCGGTCGGCGTGACCGCGCACTTCCTCATCGTGCGCGACCAGTTGCTGCCGATCCTGGTGGCACTGGTCGTGAGCTCCGCGCTTGCGCTGGCGGTCGCGGGACTGCTGGTGCAGGCGCTCGCGCGCCGGGACGGCAAAGATGTTCTTTGACGCCGTGCTGGGCCTCAGGGCCTACATCGCCGCCTCCCCGCTCGCCTGGCTGTTCGCCACGCTCGCCGTGTACCTGTTCGCCCGCTGGGTGTATCGGCGTTCGGGCGAGCACGCGCTCGCCAACCCGGTGCTGGTGGCCGTGGTGTTGCTGAGCGCCGTGCTGTGGCTCACCGGCGTCGACTACGGCAGCTACTTCGAGGGCGCGCAGTTCATCCACTTCCTGCTCGGGCCGGTCACGGTCCTGCTCGCGGTGCCCCTCTACCGGAGCCTGCCGCTGCTGCGCAGCGCGGCGTTACCGGTCGCGGTCGCCCTGCTCGCGGGTTCGTTGCTGGCGGCACTGCCGGCGATCCTGGTGGCACACTGGCTGGGCGCCTCGGACACGGTGATGCGCTCGCTGGCGGCCAAGTCGGTCACCACGCCGATTGCGATCGGCGTGACCGAATCGCTGGGCGGGCTGCCCGCGTTCACCGCCGTGGTGGTGGTGTTTACCGGCGTGCTCGGCAGCGTGATGGGTGACAGGGTGTTTCGACTGGCGCGGGTGCGGCAAAGTGCGGCGCGCGGTTTCGCGCTGGGGTTGACGGCGCACGGCATGGGCATCGGGCGCGCGGTGCAGATCGATACCACGGCGGCCGCGTTCGCCGGGATCGGCATGAGCCTGAACGGGCTGCTCACCGCACTGTGGGCACCCTCGCTGGTGCCCCTGGTGCTCGCGGCACTGGCCTGAGCAGTGCCGCCGCCAGCCGGTACGTTTGGCTCGCCGGCTACCGTTGCGGGCCGATCCCACGGTGCGCGCAATCGGGTGCGAGCCGGCCGCGGTTGCTACAATCCGTCGCGTCGAAGTCGCCACCGGACGGTCGATGACCCTCGTCCTGCATCCGCTGCTCGGCCGCCCCGGCCACGCGCGCGTGTGGGTCGGCAACTGGAATCGTGTCGATCCGCCCGTGCTCGCGTGGCAGCGCGACGGTGTGCCTGTGCAAGCCGCCGCCATCCGTGCGGTGTCGAGTGCGCGTCCACCCGGGATGGTTGCCGACGATCAGCCCCGCGCCTTCACCGGCGTCTACGAGTTCGCGGTGGACGACGCGTCCGGGGTCGAGATCGAGGTGAGCAACGCCGAGGGCGAACGCGCCTCGGCCTGGACCTGGGCGCCGCCCGATTCGCCGGGCGAGACCTTCAACGTGCTCATGGTCTCGTGTTTTCATCGCGACGAGGAGAGTGCTGCGCTGCGCGGCGTCGCCAGCCGCCTGCGGGGGCTGCCGGTCGGCCAGCGCCCGGACCTGACCCTGCTGATGGGCGACCAGGTCTACCTGGACCTGCCGACGCTCAAGGATTTCCACAACGACCGCGCCTGGCTCGCGGCCAAGTTCGAACGCGACTACACGCGCAACTGGGGTCCCGACTCGGGGTTCCACGACCTGCTGCACCTGGCGCCCAGCGTCGCCGCACCGGACGATCACGAGTTCTGGAACAACTTCCCGCACGCGAGCCCCTTCATCGGTAACTCGCACAGCGAATCCGGCCGGGCGAACTGGCGCGCCGCCGCCGGCGCCCTCTACGCCGCCTTCCAGATGCGCGAGCCGGACGCGCTGCTCGGCATGCCGGCACGCTTCGACGTCGGCGACCTCTCGTTCTGCGTGATGGACACGCGCACCCACCGCGACGAGGACCGCCGGTTCGTGCAGAGCGCGGCGGCCCGCCAGGCGTTCACCGACTGGAGCGCGAGCCTATACGCGGG
>JBFJWO010000565.1:0-2291 GCA_041623575.1 Gammaproteobacteria bacterium | reverse complement strand
TTGCGCGCCTGGCAGCGGGGCGCGACCGGGTTCCCGATCGTCGACGCCGGCCTGCGCGAGCTGTGGTCCAGCGGCTGGATGCACAACCGCGTGCGCATGGTCGTCGCCTCGTTCCTGGTCAAGGACCTGCTGTTGACGTGGCGCGAGGGTGAACGCTGGTTCTGGGACACGCTGGTCGACGCCGACCCCGCCAACAACGCCGCCAACTGGCAGTGGGTAGCGGGCTGCGGTGCCGACGCCGCGCCCTACTTCCGGATCTTCAACCCGGTGCTGCAGGGACGCAAGTTCGATCCGCACGGTGACTACGTGCGTCGCTGGGTGCCGGAGCTCGCCGCCTTGCCCGCACAGTGCATTCACGCACCCTGGGAGGCACCGCCGCTGATCCTCGCCGAAGCCGGCGTGCGGCCCGGCAAGGACTACCCGTTGCCGATGGTCGATCGCACCGAGTCGCGCCGTCGCGCGCTCGACGCCCTGGCGAGCATCAAGCAGCCGGCGGCCTGATGACAGACCGATTGCACGGCATGAACTGGGACGACCTGCGCTACGTGCTCGCGCTCGCCGAGCAGGGTTCGATCGCGGCCGCGGCGCAGGCGCTCGGCGTCAACCGCACCACCGTGCTCCGGCGCATCGGCGCGTTCGAGCAACGCGCGGGGTTGCGGCTGTTCGAGCGCAACGGCCCCGACTACACGCTCACCGGCGAGGCCGAGCAACTGCTGGCGGCGGCGCGTTCGGTGGAGCGCACCCTCCTCGACCTGGAGCGCAAGATGGTGGGGCACGAGATGCAGTTGCAGGGCGTGCTGCGGGTCACCACCACCGATGCGCTGCTGCTCGCCGTGCTCGGCCCGCACCTGGCGGCGTTCAACGCCCGCCACCGCGAGGTGACGCTCGAGCTGGTGGTCACCAATCACATGCTCAGCCTCACGCGCCGCGACGCCGACGTTGCCGTGCGCCCGTGCACGACGCCGCCCGAAACGCTGGTCGCACGGCGCGTCGGCGACTTCGGGTTCGCCGTGTACGGCGGCCGCGGCTACCTCGGCGCCAACGAGCAACCGGACCTCGCGCAACACCGCTGGCTCGGCGTCGACGAGACCATGGCCGCCTCCGGACCCGGGCGCTGGCTGCATCGCCACGTGCCCGAGCGCGCCGTGTGCTTGCGCGCCGACTCGTTCGTGGCGCTGCGCGATGCCGCCGAGCACGACCTCGGCCTCGCCTTGCTGCCGTGCTGCCTGGGCGATGGCTCGGCGCGCCTGCGCCGCCTGGCCGCACCGATCCAGGCCCTGACCACCGGGTTGTGGATTCTCACCCACGAGGACCTGCGCCGCGCCGCGCGGGTACGCGCGTTCACCGAGCACCTGGCACGGGCGCTCGAGGGGCAGCGTGCGTTGCTGACCGGCGGCGCGGGCGACCCGGCCGAGGACATCCCCGACGCCGACGCGCTCGGCATCGCGGGCGAGATGGGCAACGCCCCGCCCGCCTGAGCAGAGTCCGCCCACCGAAGGTGTAGTATCCTCGCGCCGGTGCGCCCCGCACGGCAGGAGACGCCAGATGCCCGACGTGATCGACTACTACGTGTCGCTGAACTCGCCGTGGACCTATCTGGGGCACGACCGCTTCGTCGCCCTTGCCCGCGAGCACGGCAAACGCGTGCACATCCACGCTGTCGACTTCGGGCTGATCTTCGCCGCGACCGGCGGGCTGCCGTTGCCGAAACGCTCGCCGCAACGCCGGGCCTACCGCATGCAGGAACTGGCGCGCTGGCGCGACTACCTCGGCGTGCCGCTGGTGCTGCAACCGGCCAACGCGCCCGGCGACGAACTGAGAGCGGCCGGCATGGTGCACGCCGCGCGCGAGCGCGGCGAAGACGCGGTGGCGCTGGCGGGCGAGATCCTCAAGGCCAACTGGGTGGCGGAACGCGACATCGGCGCGGAGCAGACCCTGCTCGACGCCGCCGATGCGTGCGGACTCGACGGGCCGACGCTGCTGCAGGCGGCGTCCGCGCCGGGCTTCCCCGGCGTGCGCGAGCGCGCCTCGCAGGCGGCGGTCGACAAAGGCGTGTTCGGCGCGCCGACCTACGTGTACGGCGAAGCCATGTTCTGGGGCCAGGACCGGCTCGATTTCCTGGCCCGCGCGCTGGCGAACGACTGAGCGGCGGCGCAGCACCGCGATGGTCGCCCTGAGCGAAAGCGAGCTGAGCGACTACCGTGAGCAGGGCTACGTGGTGCCGGCCTCGCGCCTGCCCACGCCGCGTGTCGAACAGCTGCGCGCCGCACTCGACGACCTGCTCGCCCGCA
>JBFJWO010000564.1:0-2377 GCA_041623575.1 Gammaproteobacteria bacterium | reverse complement strand
GCTTGCCGAAGCGGCGGTCGACCAGCGAACCGCCGGGCGAGAAGATCGCCAGCATGTCGCCGATCTCGATGCCGTCGCGCTGGCCGATGTTGATGGCGATGGTCTGGTTCTGCGCGCTCTGCGAGATCGCGTCGAACAGCGATATGACACGGCCCTCGAAGCCGATCTCCGGGCTGCGCGGGATGTAGTCGTGCGCGACCCGGCCGCGGTCGAGCGGCAGCAGCACGTCGCCGTTCAGCGTCTCGCGGTTGTTGTCCGTGATGACCAGCCGCGAGGGATCGCCGAAGCTGATGACCTTGGCATCGCCGACGTAGATGACCTCGATGCCCAGCGTCTCGCCGCTCTGCGGGTCCACGAACTCGCGCCCGGGGCGGTAGATGCTGTAGAGCGACTCGCCGGTGTCGTTGACCCCGCGCGCGTAGACCTGGTTGCCGCTGGCGCTGATCAGCCGGCCTTCGTAGTTGCCGACGATGTAGGGGGCGGCGTCGAGCTCGGCCTGGGTGAGGACGCGCGGTTTGACGGTGAACTGGCGGATGGCGCTGGCCGAGATGGCCGGGATGGCGTCGCTCAGCGGTTCCACGCGGATCCGCGGCTGCAGGCGCACGGTCTGCGCGCCGGTCGCGTCGGTCGGCTCGGCACCGCTCACCGTCGGCTCGCCGGTGGGCACGCCCGGGCGGTCGACGAGCAGGCGCGGGCGCCCGTCGACGAACACCAGCGAGATCACGTCCCCCGGGTAGATGAGATGGGGGTTGGCGATCTGCGGGTTGACGTCCCAGATCTGCGGCCAGATCCACGGGTCCTCGAGGAAGTGCGCGGCGATGTCCCACAAGGTGTCTCCGCGCACCACCGTGTAGCGCTCCGGGTGCGACGGCTTGAGCGCGACTTCCGGCGCGGCCGGTTGCGGCTGCGCCACCGTCACGCTGCTGACCACGGCGGGCTGGGGCTCGGGCATCGGTTCGGGCTGCGGCTCGGGGGCCGGCGCCGGCTCCACGGCGGCGCTCGGCGGCTCGGGTTCGTCGTCGCCGAAGAACGGAATCTGGGAGCAGCCGGCGGCGAACAGGGCGAACGACGCCGCGGCGGCCAGAAGAAAGGATCTGTTCAAGGTTGTCTCCCCGACTTCACGTGTTTTGAGCCCTGCGCGGGTCGCGCGGCGCAGGATAGACTCCATGACTGACCTGATACCGTGAAAACCTCAGCAAACCGCGCGCTTTTTCGGGGTTGCCGGCGAGCCCGGCGGGCCGTACGGCCGGCGTGCCCCGGGCCTCACTACCTTTTTGCGCGCGGTTTCGTCAGAATACCCGTTTGAAGACGAAAGTGATCGAGTCGGCAAATGTCCAAGTATCATAGCGTTAGCGAATATTTTTGTAAAATTACGCGAAATAGGTCGCGGCGCTGATGGCACGCCTCGAGATTCTGCATTTTCCCGACCCGCGCCTGCGCACCCGGGCACAGCCCGTCACCGAGGTGACGGACCGCCACCGGCAGCTGGTGGCGGACATGCTGGAGACCATGTACGAAGCGCCGGGCATCGGGCTTGCGGCGACCCAGGTCAACGTCCACGAACGGGTCATCGTGATCGACGTGTCCGAGGAAAAGGACCAGCCCCTGGTGCTGATCAACCCCGAGATCGTTGCCCGTGACGGCGACGAGGAAATGGAGGAGGGCTGCCTGTCGGTGCCGGGCGTCTACGAACTCGTCAGGCGCGCCGAGCGTATCACCGTGCGAGCGCTGGACGAACACGGTGTAACGTTCGAGCGCGGGGCCGACGGCCTGCTCGCGGTGTGCATCCAGCACGAAATCGACCATCTCGACGGCAAGCTGTTCGTCGACTACCTGTCCACCCTCAAGCGCACGCGCATCCGCAAGCGCCTCGAGAAGCAGAAGCGCGAGCAGAACGAACCCGCCGCCGGCAACCGCGCCGTGATCTGAGACGCCACTCCCGGCCGCCGCGTCGCGGTCGCGCCAGCGCGTCCCCGCCGCTACGCCAGCCAGCATGCCCAGCATCGCCCGTTACCTGCGCTACGCGCGCCCGGCGACGCCCGCCACGGCGTCGCCATGAGCAGCGGGCGGTTACGCGTCGTGTTCGCCGGCACGCCCGATTTCGCGGTGCCGAGCCTGGCCGCCTTGCTGGCGCACGACGCCCGGGTGCTCGCCGTCTACACCCAACCCGACCGCCCCGCCGGGCGCGGGCGCAAGCTCAGCGCCAGCCCGGTCAAACGCCTCGCCGAGGACCATGGGCTCAGGGTCGAGCAACCGCACAGTCTGCGCGATCCGCCGGCCGCGCCGCGGCTCGCGCAACTGCGCGCGGACGTGATGGTGGTGGTGGCCTACGGGTTGATCCTGCCGCCCGCGGTGCTGGCGACGCCCGCGCACGGGT
>JBFJWO010000563.1:0-2378 GCA_041623575.1 Gammaproteobacteria bacterium | reverse complement strand
GCGAAGCCGGGCCCGCACACGCTCGACATCGTGGAGCCGTGCGCGTTGCCCGGGGCGATCGAGCAGGCGCTGGCCCGCCCGGCCGCGCTGATGGAGGCCGGTCGCGAGTACGCGCAGGCGATGCATCCCTATCGCGACGGTCGCTCCTCGGAGCGGGTGCTCGACGCGGCGGCGGCGTTCGTCGAGCACGATGCCGGCACCCTGCGCCCCCGGCCGCTGAACCTCAAACGCCGGCTGCAGATCCGGCGGCGCATGGGCTACTACCGCTGGCGCTGAGGCCCTTTCGCGGTGCGTCGGGCAGCCGCTTCGCGCCGTCGCGACCGTGAGCCCTCAACGGTAGAAGCGGCTCATGTCCTCGAGCACCGCGCGCGACACCGCCGGGCTCAGCTCCGCCCCCTCGAGCCTTCGGTAGTCGCGGTCGAAGACCTCGAAGTCGCCGCTCTGGTAGAGGACACTGATGCGGTCGCGCTCGACGATGCCGTACTGCAGGTGGCCGCTGACCAACGTGGACTCGCGCGGGCTCTCGTCGAACAGACTGCGCCCGATGCTGTAGTCCTCGTAGGCGTTGCTGCAGCCGAGCAACTCGCGCATCAGCGTCGGCACCAGGTCGTAGTGGTTGCTGGTGTGCGTGTAGCGCCGTGCCGGGCGGCCCGGCCAGTGCAGCAGCAGGGGCACCATGGTCTGGTAGCGGGAGTAGTTACCGCCATGGCCCCAGTAGCCGAGGCCCGATTCGTTGAACTCCGCGCCGTGGTCGCTGGTGACGAGGATCACGGTGTCGCCGAGGAGCTCGCGTTGCTCCAGGTCGTCGAGCACGGGGCCGAGCAACGAATCGACGTAGTGAACGGCCTGGTTGTAGCGGTTGCGGTAGGGCAGCGGGTCGAAGTCGTCGTCGAGAGCCAGGTGGTCGACGCGTTCCCACAAGGGCGCGAAGTGTCGCGGGTAGTCGGGCGGGAAGGTATAGCCGTGCACCGAGTCGAAGTGCAGGTAGCCGAAAAACGGCCGGTCGCGGTCGCGCGTTTCGAGGAACGCACCCCAGTCCCGGACCAGGCTGCGGTCGCGTTGCCACGCGGTGTCGCCTTCGGACCTCAGGCGCAGGTTCGGTATCTGGCTGAAGACCGTGCGGTCGAAGGCCGGGCGGGTCAGCCGGGCGGCGGAGAAGATGCCGGGCTCGTAGCCCGCCTCGAGCAGGGCGCTGATCAGCACCGGGCCGCGTTCGGCGCCATAGAACGCGCGCCAGTAGCTCGCCGGCAGGGCGTAGAACATGCTGAACACCCCGGGCCGGGTGCCGTTGCCGCCGCTGATGTGGTCGTCGAAACGGCTCACCGGGTAGCGTTCGGCGAACGCGCTCAGATTGGGCGTGAACGCCGGTGCGTAGGCGTCCTGCCGCCAGGTGTCGATGACCACCCACAGCAGGTTCGCACGTGCGCCCGGCGCGCTGCACTCGAGCGGGTTGCGCGGGTAATCCAGTTCGCTGGTGTCGGCGGCCAGCGGCGGGCGCATGCGACGGTGCTTCTCCACGTCCACCCAGCCGCGCCGGGCCAGGAACGACTTGGCCGAACTCGGGCGGTAGAGCGGCAGGTGGCGGCTGAGCGAGGTGATCTCGCGCCGGTAGGTGGCATCGGCCCAGATGTGCAGGAGATGGCTCGATACCACCGCCGCTGCCAGCACTGCGGCGGCGTACAGGCCCAGGCGCGGGCGCCGGGGAGCGCTGGCGCGCCGCCAGGCGAGCGAGACGAACAGCACCTGCAAGGCGAGAATCGCAACGCCCGCCGCGACCGCCACCAGCCAGGTGAGCCAGGAGAAATCGAACACGTCCTGGCCGGCGTCCCACACCAGTGCCAGCACGAACGCGTTCAGGTGAAAGCGGTAGTAGTCGTAGACTACCGTGTCGATGGCGAGCAGCAGCTGTGCGGCGCCGGCCACGACGACGGCCAGCGAGACGATCACGGCGCGCCGCGGTACCAGCACGGCGAGGGGCAGCAACAGCAGTGAGGGCAGCAGCGCCAGCACGCCGAAATGTCCGAACATGGCGGCCGCCAGGTAGGCCTGCGCCAGGAGCGAGTCCAGCGGCCCCATGTAGGGCACGAAGCGCAACGCGATGACGGTCGCGAGCACCGCGTTCAACCAGGCGAACCAGCCCAGCCAGCGGCACAGCGTGCCGCGGCCGGTGCGCGTCGACGGGGCGCGGAAAAGGGGCTTGGCAAGTCGTTGCGGCATCGCTCGGTTCCGGGTCGTCTCGTTGTCGATCGCGCCGGGCGCTTGCCGCGCGTGTCGCCATCGGGCCCGCCCCGACCGCCCGGGCGGTCGGCGGCGCTCGCGTACGGCGGGCGCGCCAGTATACTGGCGTGCGACGAATCGGCGCGAGCGGCGGCGCTGGC
>JBFJWO010000562.1:0-2432 GCA_041623575.1 Gammaproteobacteria bacterium | reverse complement strand
AGTTGCTCGGCCGGGCGTTGCTTCTCCAGCACCGTGTAGCGGATGTTCGGGCGATCGAAGCTCGAGACGTGTCGCGCGGCGTCGCCCAGCCCCAATACCTCGACGATGTCCTCGCGCGTGTGCGGGTCGGCGGTGGCGGTGAGTGCGATCAGCGGGATTCCCGCAAAGCGCGTGCGCAACTCGCGCAACTGCTGGTACTCCGGGCGGAAGTCGTGCCCCCACTGCGAGACGCAGTGCGCCTCGTCGATGGCGAACAGCGCGATCGCGATGCCCGCGAGGCGCTCGAGGAAGGCCTCGCTCATGAGCCGCTCCGGTGCGACGTAGAGCAGGTCGAGTTCGCCCGCGTGCAGGCGCGCCAGCACCCGGCTCGCCTGCGCCGCGTCGAGCGAGGAGTTGTAGCAGGCCGCGGCCACGCCGTTGGCGTTCAGCGCGTCGACCTGGTCTTTCATCAGCGAGATCAACGGCGAGACCACGATCGCCACCCCGTCGCGGTGCAGCGCCGGCAACTGGTAGCACAGCGACTTGCCGCCCCCGGTCGGCATCAGCACGAACGCGTCGCGCCCGGCGATCAGGTCGTCGACGATGGCGCGCTGCCCGGGGCGGAACGCGTTGAAGCCGAATACCCGGCGCAGCGTGTCCTCGACGGTCGGGGCGGCGGTGGCGGGCTCTGGCATGGGGTGCTAAGCCTAACGCCGCTCCGGCGCGGAGTCCAAGCCGGCGACGGTTGTGATCGCGCGCCACCGCCGTCATGATCCGCGCCATGGCAGGTCCCGCCTCAGCGCACCCCATCTGCCGCGGGTGCAGCCTCGACGGCGGTGCCGGGCGGCGGCGCCTCGTGCCTCGCTGACGCGTGTACCTGCCCTACCTGGCCGCGCTGCTGACCGTAGTGCTGTGGGGGGCGACGCCCGCCGCGACCGAGGTCGCGGTGCGCGAAATCGACGCGCTGCTGGTCGGCGTCCTGCGGACGGTTTTCGCGGGCGCGTTGCTGCTGCCGCTGGCGCTGGCGTTGCGCCTGCGCCTGCCCGAAGATCGCGCGGGATGGCTGACGCTCGCCACTGCGTCGGCCTGCGGGTTCGTCGGCTTCACCCTGCTGTTCACGCTCGGCATCGCCATGACCTCCACTGCGCACGCGGCGCTGATCATCGCCGCGGCACCGGTGTTCACCGGCGTCATAGGGTTCGTGGCGGAGCGTAACTGGCCGCGGCCCGGATGGTGGCTGGGCGCGGGCATCGCCATGCTGGGCGAGGCAGTGCTGATCGGCTACCGGGCAGAGGTCGGCGCCCCGCACCCGGCCACGCTGCACGGCGACCTGGTGGTGCTCGCGAGCGCCATCGTGGTGAGCGCGGGGTACGTGGCCGGCGGGCGGCTGTCGGTGCGCATCGGCACCTGGGCCACCACGGCGTGGAGCGCAGGGTTCGCCGCGCTCGCGTTGGTGCCCTTGCTGGGCTGGCTGCTGCTGAGCGGCGAGGCCGGTCCGCGCCCCGCCTGGTCGCCGCCATGGCTGGCGGTGGCCTACCTCGCGTTCGGCAGCTCGGTGCTGGCCTACGTGGCGTGGTACTGGGCGATCGGGGTCGGCGGCGTGAAACGGGTGGCGCCGGTGCAGTTCCTGCAACCGGTCGTGAGCCTGGTGCTGGCGGTCGCGGTGTTTGCCGAACCGATCACCTTGCCGATCGGCATCGCGCTGCTCGCGATCAGCGCCGGAATACTGGTCACCCGGCGCGCCGGGTGACCACGTTCCGTCAGGCCGGGGCGGCGCGGAACCGGCGATGCGCGGCGAAGCGCAGGCCGATCAGCCCGAGGCCCAGCAGCGCGAGCGCGCCGGGCTCCGGCACGGGGGTGGGCGGCGGCGGAGTGCTCGGGCCACTGGAGCCGTACGACTTGTCGCTGCCGTTGCAATCAGCGGAGTTGGCCGGCAACTGCAGCGGGTCGGTGCACAGCTGTTGGGCGCGAATACCCACCAGGCCCCAGTCGGCCTCTGTGAGGCCGTTGGTGGCGATGTCGAAGCTAAATGTCTGGATGCTGTCAAAACCGGTGTCGGCCAGCCTGATCACCCACTCCCACTCTCCGTCCGGGTTCGCGACCGGCGGGCTCAGCCCCCCGTTGAGATTACAGCCCGCGCCGCAGTCGTTGCTGCTGGTATCGGTCTCGTACACGCTGATCTCGCCTAGCGGATTCTCGTTGGACAGCGTCGTATCGGTCAGGTCGTTGTCGCCGAGGTCGATGAATAACGCTAACGCTTCTGCGTTCCACGGGTCGATCGTGAGCTCGACATTGAAGACGGACCCGCTTTCGGTGACCGTCAGAATGTAGTTGCCCGTATCGCCTTCGTTAGTCGTCCAAGTGTCGTAGACGATCGTTGCACCTGCAAGACCAGGAAGCATCGAGATGACGATGGTGGCCAGGGCGGCTTTTAGGTTCTTCATTGTCGCTTT
>JBFJWO010000561.1:0-2476 GCA_041623575.1 Gammaproteobacteria bacterium | reverse complement strand
TGCCGGGCACCTCGATGCCGGCCTGGAAGAACGTGCTCGACGAACGACAGCTGGCCGCGCTGGTGGACTTCCTGCAAGCCGCTTTCCTGCGGTCCCGGGCGAGTGATCCCGGTCAAGCGGGCCGGGCGGGCGGTCCTTCATAGTCGGACGCGTTCACCGACCGGCGCCGCGGCGTATACTTGATGATCACGACCATGAGCAATCCCAACGCCAATGCGCCGCACGTCGCCGTGCAGGCGCGCACCGCCCCGTTACCGTTGCAGCCCGCCTCGGCCGATATCTGGGCGCGCAAGTATTGCCTGCGCGATGCCCAGGGCGCGGCGCTGGATGCCGACCCGGACGCCACCTTGCAGCGGGTTGCGCGGGCGCTGGCCGACGTCGAGCGCAGCGACGCGTTGCGCGAGAGCTGGTACCCGCGGTTCCTGACGGCGCTGCGCAACGGCGCGTTGCCGGCCGGGCGCATCATCGCCAACGCCGGGGCGGGCGGACACAAGCCGGCCACCTCGACGGTCAACTGCACGGTGTCGGGCTCGATCGAGGATTCGATGGACAGCATCCTCGGGCGGCTGCACGAGGCCGGGATGACACTGAAGGCCGGCTGCGGCGTCGGCTACGAGTTCTCCACCCTGCGCCCGCGCGGCGCACGGGTCGCGGGGGCCGGCGCCCACACCTCCGGCCCGTTGTCGTTCATGGACGTCTACGACAGCATGTGCGCCACCGTGTCGTCGGCGGGCGGGCGCCGCGGCGCACAGATGGCGACGTTCGACGTGCGCCACCCCGACGTGCTCGAGTTCGTCCGCGCCAAGCGCGAGCCCGGGCGCCTGCGCCATTTCAACCTCTCGCTGCTGATCGACGACCGATTCATGGAGGCTGTCCGCGACGACGCCGACTGGCAGCTGATCTTCCCGGTGCACGCCGCGACCCCCGGCGAGAACGCCGACGACATCGTGTGGCGCGAGTGGCCGCACGGCGAAGGCCAGATCGTCGACGACGAGGGACTGGTGGCCTGCCGGGTGCACGAGACGCTGCCGGCCCGTCGGTTGTGGGACGCGATCATGGCCTCGGCCTACGACTACGGCGAGCCCGGTTGCCTGTTCATCGATCGCGTCGGCGAGGAGAACAACGCCTGGTGGTGCGAATCGATCCGCGCCACCAATCCCTGCGGCGAGCAACCGTTGCCGCCGTACGGTGCCTGCCTGCTGGGCTCGATCAACCTCACCCGCTTCGTGACGGACGCGTTCGGCGAACGGGCCGCGTTCGACTGGGAGGGGTTTCGCGAAACGGCGGCGGTGTTCACGCGCATGCTCGACAACGCGGTCGAGATCAACGGCTTGCCGCTCGCGCAGCAGCGCGCGGAGATCGTCGACAAACGTCGCCACGGCATGGGATTCCTGGGGCTGGGCTCGGCGCTGGCGCTGCTCGGCATACGCTACGGCTCGCCGCAATCGCTGCAGTTCACCGCCGAGGTGAGCCGCGAGCTCGCCCTCACCGGCTGGCGTACCGGGCTCGAGCTCGCCCGCGAGAAGGGCCCGGCACCGATCCTCGAGCGGGCGTTCACCGTGACCCCGGCCATGCTGCGCCGGCGCCCCGAGCTGGCCGAGGCCGGGTACGAGACCGGCGACGAGGTGCCCGGGCGCGTGCTGCACGCGCGGTTCAGTCGTTACATGCAGCGTCTGGCCGAGATCGACCCGCAGCTGGTCGAGGCGCTGGCCGAAACCGGCGCACGCTTCACGCATCACAGCTCGATCGCCCCGACCGGCACCATCGCCCTGTCGCTGGCCAACAACGCGAGCAACGGCATCGAGCCGAGCTTCGCGCACCGCTACGCGCGCAACGTGGTTCGCGACGGGCGCAGCACGCGCGAGAAGGTCGACGTGTGCTCCTACGAGTACCTGGCCTACCGGCATGCGCTCGGCGAAGAGCACGACGCAGGGTCGGAGCCGGCACTGCCCGACTGGTTCGTCACCGCCGACGACGTGGCGCCCGGCGAGCACCTCGACGTGCAGGCGGCCGCGCAGCGTTTCGTCGACTCCTCGATCTCCAAGACCATCAACGTGCCGACGGACATGCCTTTCGAGCGCTTCAAGGACATCTACTTCCACGCCTGGGAGAAAGGGCTGAAAGGGTGCACCGTGTTCCGCTTCAACCCGGGTAACTTCCAGGGTGTGCTGGTGCGCCCGCAGGACCTCGCGCGCACGCACTACGAGTTCGTCCTGGACGACGGCAGCCGGGTGCGCGTGCGCGGCGACGAGGAAGTGGACTACGCGGGCGAGACGCACACCGCGGCGAACCTCTACGACGCCCTGAAAGAAGGCTACCTGGCCGGTGGCTGAGGAGGAGCGAGCAATGCCCGTCAAGATCGACCGACCCATAGTGCAGTGGCGCATCGACGAGCAGGCGCCGGCGGCGGGCGCGGTCGAGGTCACCCAGATGCACGAGAAGCTCGAGCGCCCCGCGCGGCTCGAGGGTGCGACCT
>JBFJWO010000560.1:0-2497 GCA_041623575.1 Gammaproteobacteria bacterium | reverse complement strand
GGGGTCGGCGGCGGCGAATCCGACTGCACCACGCACGTCACCGCCGCGGACGCCGACGGCAACGTGGTCGCCACCACCCAGACCATCAACGGCCTGTTCGGCGCCTGCGTGCAGGTTCCGGGCACCGGCATGCTCGCCAACAACTACATGTTCAACTTCGACCCGCATCCCGGGCTCGCCCTGTCCATCGAGCCGGGCAAGCGCGTGTTCACGTCGATGGCGCCGATGATGGTGCGGCGCGACGGGCGCCTGCGCTACGCGCTCGGCCTGCCCGGCGGGCTGCGGATCTTCCCCTCGGCGTTGCAGGCGCTGGTCAACCTGATCGATCACGGCATGAGCCTGCAGGAAGCCGTGGAGGCACCGCGCATCTGGACCGAGGGCGGCGTGCTCGAGCTGGAAGAGGCGTTCCCCGAACCGGTGCGCGAGGGCTTGCGCCGGCGCGGGCACGACGTCAAGGCGCTGCAGCGCATCGCCGGCGGCATGAACGCCGTCGCTTTCGAGGACGACGGCACGCTCACCGGTGCGGCCTGCTGGCGGGCGGACGGCACCCCGGTCGGCATCGCCGGCGGCCTCGCCCGCGCCGGCATTTCCTTCTCGGGCGTCTGAGCGGGCGGCGCGGCGCGATGACCGAGACCATCGTAGTCCTCGACGTGCTGAGCGAAGAGCGCGCCCGCAGACTGCGCGCCCTGCTGCTGCCGGGGTTTGCGCTCGTCCACGCCACCGAACCCGGCGAAGCGCACCGGGCCGCGATCATCGCCGAGGCGGACTACGCGATTTCCGGGCAGGTCGAGGTCAGCGCCACCGTGCTGCGCGCGGCCCGGCGCCTGAAACTGCTCCACAAGTGGGGTGTGGGCGTCGACAACCTCGACCTCGACACGGCCCGCGAGCGGGGCATCAAGGTCGCGCGCACCACCGGCAGCAACACCACCGCGGTGGCCGAGTTCACCCTCGGCCTGATGCTCTCGGCGCTGCGCCACATCCCGCACGGCCACGAAGGCCTGCGCCACGGCGAATGGCGCGGCGGGCGAATGCCGTTCGCGCCCTACCTGTTGTCCGGCAAGACGGTCGGGCTGGTCGGCTTCGGCGCCATCGGCCAGGCGGTCGCGCGCCTGCTGTCCGGGTTCGCGTGCGCCATCGTCTATCACAAGCGCCAGCCACTGACGAGCGAGCGGGAACGGGAACTCGGCGTACGCTACGCGACCCTGCCGGACCTGCTCGCCGGGTCCGACGTGGTCTCCCTGCACTGCCCGCTGACGCCGCAGACCGCCGGCCTGATCGATCGCGACGCGCTCGCCGCGATGAAGCCGAGCGCGGTCCTCGTCAACGTGGCACGCGGCGGCGTGGTGGTCGAGGCGGACCTCGTCGCGGCGTTGCGCGCCGGGACCCTTCACGCCGCGGCGGCGGACGTGTTCGAGACCGAGCCCCTGCCCGCCGACAGCCCCCTGATCGGCCTCGACAACCTGACGCTCACGCCGCACCTCGCCGCCATGGCCGCCGACACCTTCGCACCCACGGTGACACGGATGTTCGAGAACTTCGCGCGCGTGTCGCGCGGCGAACCCCTGCCCCCGCTCGACGTCGTGGTCGCGTGAGCCACGGGCCTGCCCGAGTAGAGAAAAATCCATTGAATTCATGGTACTGAAGGACCTTTCTCGAAATCATCTGACCCGCCTGCCGGCCCCCTGCGTCGGGGTCCGCCGGGTGCCGGCATCGCACGGTACCGTCCGGGTGATCGGCATGCTGAGGGTCGCGGCGCGAGACGGTCCTGTGGCCCAGGCTCGGGACCCTCGACGGCCCGGCGTCGCGTTGCCCCGGGTCAGCGCGCGAGCATCCCCGATGCATGCCTGCAGCCGGGCGGTGCGTCCTGCGCGTTCGGGCCTCGACACCCGCCCGCGACCACCCGCGCCGACCAACCCATCTCGCGAGGAACTGCCTTGAGTTACACACCTGCGGAAAACCGTTACGCGTCGATGCCCTACAACCCGTGCGGGCGCAGCGGGCTCAAGCTGCCGGCGCTCTCCTTCGGCCTGTGGCACAACTTCGGGCACGGCACACCGGACGGGACGCGGCGCGCGCTCTGCCGCCGGGCCTTCGATCTCGGCATCACCCATTTCGACCTCGCCAACAATTACGGCCCGCCGCCCGGTTCGGCGGAGCAGCACTTCGGCGCCATCCTGGCGAGCGATTTCGCCGGCCACCGCGACGAGCTGATCGTCTCCACCAAGGCCGGCTATCGCATGTGGCCCGGCCCGTACGGCGAATGGGGCAGCCGCAAGTACCTGCTGGCAAGCCTCGACCAGAGCCTGGCGCGCATGGGGCTGGACTATGTCGACATTTTCTACTCGCACCGTTACGACCCGGCGACGCCGCTGGAGGAGACCATGGGCGCGCTCGACACGGCGCTGCGCTCCGGCCGCGCCCTGTACGTCGGCATCTCCTCGTACAACCATGCGCGCACGCTCGAGGCGCAGGCCGTGCTCAGGGAGTTCGGCAGCCG
>JBFJWO010000559.1:0-2505 GCA_041623575.1 Gammaproteobacteria bacterium | reverse complement strand
CCTCGCGCTTCGAGCCCTGCGGTCTGACCCAGCTCTACGGGCTGCGCTATGGGACGATCCCGATCGTGGCACGCACGGGCGGCCTCGCCGACACCGTGATCGATGCCAACGATGCCGCGCTGGCGGCCGGGACGGCGACCGGCTTCCAGTTCGCACCGGTCACGGCGGCGGCGCTTGGCGACGCGATCGACCGGGCTTGCGACGTCTACGCCAACGCGTCCGTCTGGCGGTCGATGACGCGCCGGGCGATGAAGCATCCTGTCGGCTGGGACCGTTCGGCTGCCGAATACGCCGCGCTCTACGAGTCGCTCGTCGGAGACGTGGCGAAACGATGACGGTCCCGACGCTAAAGCCCGGGCGGCCCTATCCGATGGGCGCCCATTGGGACGGCGAGGGCGTCAATATTGCGGTGTTTTCCGAGAACGCCTCGAAGATCGAGCTTTGCCTGTTCTCGCGCGACGGCGCGGCCGAGGTTCAGCGCTGCCCGCTGCCGGAGCGGACCGGGGCGGTTTGGCACGGATATGCGCCGGGGCTGGGCCCGGGAGCGTTGTACGGCCTGCGTGCGCACGGACCCTACGCGCCCGAGCGAGGCCACCGCTTCAACCCGAACAAGCTGCTTCTCGACCCCTATGCCCGCGAACTGCATGGCGCTTGGGCTGACAGCGAAGCGCTGCTGGGCTACAACCCGCAGGCGCCGGAGCTTGATCTTTCGCTCGACACCCGCGACAGCGCACCCTACGTCCCGAAATCTGTCGTGGTCGATGCGAACTGCTATCGGGAGCACGAAAGGCGTACCCTGCGCCGCTGGGCGGACACCTTCATTTACGAGGCCCATGTACAGGGTCTCACCCGCCAGCACCCTGATGTCGCCGAGGCGCTACGCGGCACCTATGAAGGCCTCGCCTCGGACCCGGTTCTCGAGCATCTCGACAAGCTGGGCGTGACGGCGGTCGAGCTTCTGCCCGTGCACGCTTTCGTCGATGACGGCTTTCTGTTGAAGCGCCGGTTGAGGAACTACTGGGGCTATAACTCGATCGGTTTTTTCGCGGCCGATCCGCGCTATCACGGCCCCGCCGGCGCGGCTGGCTTCCGCGAGATGGTCCGTCGCTTTCACGCCGCAGGAATCGAGGTGATCCTCGACGTGGTCTACAATCACACCGCCGAGGGGGATCATCGCGGCCCGACCCTGTGCTTTCGCGGCCTCGACAACGCGTCCTACTATCGGTTGCATGTGGGCCAGCCGCGCTATTACGTGAACGACACCGGCTGCGGCAACACCCTGAACGTCGCGCACCCGCATGTTCTGCGGATGGTGCTCGACAGCCTGCGGTACTGGGCCGACGAGATGCGGGTGGACGGTTTTCGCTTTGACCTGGCGACGACGCTCGGGCGCGAGGCGCACGGCTTTGATCCTGCCGGCGGGTTCTTCGATGCGCTCCGCCAGGACCCGGTCCTTTCGCGCGTAAAGCTGATCGCCGAGCCCTGGGATGTCGGCCCGGGTGGCTACAGGCTCGGTGAATTCCCGCCCGAGTTTGCCGAGTGGAACGACGCCTTTCGCGACAGCGCCCGGAAGTTCTGGCGCGGCGACCTGCACGGCGCGCAGGATCTGGCGGCGCGCCTGCTCGGCTCCGCCGGGGATTTCGACCGGGGCGGGCGGCGCGCCTGGTCCTCGATAAATTTCGTCGCGTCGCATGACGGTTTCACGCTGGCCGACGTCACGAGCTATGCCCAGAAGCACAACCACGCCAACGGTGAAAACAACCGCGACGGCCACCACACGAATTTCAGCGATAATTGCGGCGTGGAGGGCGAAACCGAGGACGCGGCGGTGCTGGAGCGACGCGCCCGGCGTCGGCGCAACCTTCTTGCGACCATGCTGCTGGCGCAGGGAACGCCGATGCTGCTCGCGGGCGATGAAATCGGAAACTCGCAACACGGCAACAACAACGCCTACTGCCAGGACAACCCGATCGGCTGGATCGACTGGGAGAACGCAGACCCTGAGCTGCTCGAATTCGTGCGCCGGCTGTCCGCCTTTCGCCGCGCCAACGCCGCCATGCGCCAGTCGCGATTTCTCCATGGAGCTGTCCGCGCCGGTGACGGCCTGCCGGATGTGGAATGGCGCGCGTTGGACGGCGGGCCGCTGAACTGGCGCGACACCAGCCTCTGCAGCTTCGGTCTCCTGGTGCGACTTTCTGCAAATGCGGCGACCGACAAAGCCGATGCCGCTTTCCTCGTGTTCAACGGCGAACGAATAGCGGCAGAGGTTGCGATGCCAGGCGTGCTTCCCGGCAGATCTTGGCGCCGGGCCGTCGACACCGCCCGTCCCGCCGACGACGTTCGCATCTGCGAACCTGGGATTCCTCAGCCGGTTTCCGAGCGCTCCGTGGTGGCCTTCGAGCTGTGCGAGGCCGAGCCGTGACCGGCGAGTCGGCTCTGGACCGTCTCACCAGGCATATGGGCGTGGTCGACGCCTATCACGACTTCGGCGGTGTCGAGCGCGTT
>JBFJWO010000558.1:0-2509 GCA_041623575.1 Gammaproteobacteria bacterium | reverse complement strand
GGCGACTACGTCGAGCTGACGCCGCACGACGGGCTGATCATCCACGGGCGCTCGGACGCGGTGCTGAACCCGGGCGGTGTGCGGATCGGCACCGCGGAGATCTACCGCCAGGCCGAGCAGATCGAGGAGGTGCTGGAGAGCATCGTCATCGGCCAGTCCTGGCAGGGCGTCGTGCGGGTCGTGTTGTTCGTGCGCCTGCGTGACGGGCTGCAGCTGGACGAGGACCTGCGACGGCGGATCTGCGCCCAGATCCGCCGCGGCGCCAGCCCGCGGCACGTGCCGGCCAAGGTCATCCAGGTTCCCGACATCCCGCGCACCAAGAGCGGCAAGCTGGTGGAGCTTGCCGTGCGCAGTATCGTGCACGGCGAACCGGTGAAGAACCGCGAGGCGCTGGCCAATCCGGCGGCGCTGGAACACTTTCGCGACCTGCCGGCGTTGCGCGAGGACTGACGGCGGCGGCGAGTGCGGGAGCCGTCGTCAGGCGCCCCGCGGGCCGGCGCGTTCGGACCACGCGCGGGCACCGGTGTACTATGCTTGAAGCTGGCTGTATCCGACGCGGTCGGTTCGCTCCTCCGAGGGAGGCGCGCCCCCGTGAACCCGCTCAATCCCGTGCCGGTTCTGCCGATAACAACAGGATGGTATGACCATGACACCTTCCCCCGGCATCAGAAAGGCTCCCCCCATGCTCGACCAGACCCGGCGTTCGCGCAGCAACGACCTCATCGAGACGGTCGTCCGGCACGCCGTCAAGCACACCCCCGAAGAGCAGCATGCGCTGATCGAGGCGTTCACCCGGCAGTACCTCGCGCGCGTGCCCTACACCGATCTCGCCGCGCACGATGTGATCGATCTGCACGGCGCGAGCATGGCGCACCTGAGCCTGGCCCGCCAGCGGCGCCGGGGCGAGTCGGTAGTGCGGGTGTACAACCCCCGGTTCGAGAAGCACGGCTGGCAGTCGACCCACACGGTGCTGGAGATCGTCACCGACGACATGCCGTTCCTGGTCGATTCGGTGACCATGGAGATCAACCGCAGCGGTCTCACCGCGCACCTCACCATTCACCCGATCCTGCGCACGGTGCGCGACGATGCGGGTGTGCTGGTGGAGGTCGCCGGCATGCACGAGGAGCGCGGCCACACCGAGTCGCTGATGCACTTCCAGCTCGATCGCCAGACCGACGAGCAGCTGTTGAGCGCCCTCGAGACCCGCGTGGGGCAGGTGCTGGACGACGTGCGGCTGGCGACCGGCGACTGGGGAGCCATGCGCGAGGCGACGCTCGCCACGCTGGCCGCGATCGAGGCCAGCCCGCCGCCGCTCGAAGCTGCAGACGTCAGCGAGGTGGTGGCGTTCTGCCGCTGGATCGAGAACGGTCACTTCACCTTCCTCGGGTCCTGCGACTACCGTGTCGAGGCGAGCGGCCTGCAGGTCGTCGAGGACAGTATCCGCGGCCTGCTCAAGGCCCCGCAGCGCAAGGCGCACCTGCACGACGGGGGCGTGATCCCGATGAACGCGGGTATCTACGCCGACCCCTCGGAGATGCTGATCGTCGCCAAGGCGAACCTGCGCGCCACGGTACATCGCTCGGGCTACCTCGATTTCATCGCCGTCAAGGGTTTCGACGCCGACGGCGCGGTGAACCGCATTCATTGCATCCTCGGCCTGTTCACGTCGGCCGCCTACCGCCGGGACACGCGCGACATCCCGATGCTGAGGCACAAGAGCGCGCGCATCATCGCCGCCTCGGGCCTGATCGCGGCCAGCCACGAGGGCAAGGCGCTGCAGAACATCCTCGAGTCCTACCCGCGCGACGAGTTGTTCCAGGCCTCCGACCAGGAACTGCTCGGCATCGCCATGAGCATCCTGGAACTGCAGGAGCGCCAGCGCATCCGGTTCCTGGCGCGGCGCGACAATTTCGGGCGCTACTACGCGTGCCTGGTGTACGTCCCCCGCGAAAAGTACGGTCGTGAACTGCGCCTGGCGATCCAGGACATACTGCTCGACGCCCTGCAGGGCACGGCGGTCGACTTCGACACCCTGTTCTCGTCCGAATCGGTGCTGGCGCGCCTGTACTACACCATTCACACCTCGCCCGACACCACGCCGCAACTCAACGACGAGGAGATCGAGCAACGCCTGGTCGACGCCGCGCGCTCGTGGCAGGACCAGTTACGCAGCGCGCTGATAGAGCGCAACGGCGAGGAGCAGGGCAACGCGTTGTACGGCGAATTCGTCGACGCCTTTCCGCCGAGCTACCGCGAAGACTTCTCGCCGCGCACCGGCGCCTACGACGTCGGGCAGATCATGCAGGTCCGCCGGGCCGGCGGCATCGGCATGCAGTTCTACCGCCCGCTGGCCGAGACCGGTGACCGGGTGCACTTCAAGCTGTTCTCCGCCGCTGCCGAGGTCTCGCTGTCCGAGGTGCTGCCGGTGATCGAGAACATGGGCGTGAAGGTGCACGGCGAGCGCCCCTACGAGATCGAGACCGGGCGCGGCGAGCAGACCTGGATC
>JBFJWO010000557.1:0-2509 GCA_041623575.1 Gammaproteobacteria bacterium | reverse complement strand
GCGAGCAGCAGATGTGCGCGATCGGCCGGGCGCTCATGAGCCGGCCAAAGATGATCCTGCTCGACGAGCCCTCCATGGGCCTGGCGCCGCAGCTGGTCGAGGAGATCTTCGAGATCGTCAAGCAGTTGAACGAGCAGGAGAACGTGACTTTCCTGCTGGCCGAGCAGAACACCAACGTGGCGCTGCGCTACGCCAAGTACGGCTATATCCTCGAGACCGGGCGCGTGGTGATGGACGGCGCGGCCGCCTCGCTGCTGGCCAACGAGGACGTCAAGGAGTTCTATCTCGGCGTCAGCGGCGAGGAGCGCCGCAGCTTCCGCGACGTCAAGCACTACCGCCGCCGCAAGCGGTGGCTGAACTGAGGCCGGCCGCCGCCGGCGCGCCGGACAGCGCATGAGCACCGAGTACTACGACGAGCTGGAGACCCGCGCGCCCGAGGTGCGGCACCGGGACGTTTTCGGCGCCCTCGCCGGGCAGGTCGCCCACGCCAAAGCCAACGCCCCGGCCTACGCCGAGTCGCTGGTGGGCATCGACCCGGGTGCCATCGATTCGCCCGAGGCGCTGGCGGGCCTGCCGGTCACGCGCAAGTCGGCGTTGATGGAGCGCCAGCGCGCGGCGCCACCGTTCGGCGGCCTGGCGGCCTCGGCGCTCGGGCAACTCGCCCGAGTGTTCGCATCGCCCGGGCCGATCTACGAGCCCGAGGGGCTGGCACCGGACTACTGGCGCATGGCTCGTGCGTTGTATGCCGCGGGTTTCCGCCGCGGCGAGCTGATCCACAACTGCTTCGCCTACCACTTCACGCCGGCCGGCTCGATGCTCGAGACCGGCGCGCGGGCGCTCGGCTGCCCGGTGTTCGCCGGCGGCACGGGCCAGACCGAGCAGCAGGTGGAGGCGATCGCCAACCTGCGCCCGGCGGGCTACGTGGGTACGCCGTCCTTTCTGTCGATCATCCTCGACAAGGCCGCCGAGACCGGGGCCGACGTGAAGAGCCTCGCCAAGGCGCTGGTCTCGGGCGAAGCCCTGCCACCGAGCCTGCGCCAGTCGCTCGCCGGGCGCGGTGTGCAGGTCGCCCAGTGCTACGCGACCGCCGACCTGGGGCTGATCGCCTACGAGTCGAGCGCCCGCGAGGGGCTGATCGTGGACGAAGGGGTGATCGTCGAGATCGTGCGCCCCGGCACCGGCGAGCCGGTACCCGACGGCGAGGTCGGCGAGGTGCTGGTGAGCGTGTTCAACCGCGACTACCCGCTGCTGCGCTTCGCCACCGGCGACCTCTCGGCGGTGCTGCCCGGGCCGAGTCCCTGCGGGCGGACCAACACCCGCATCAAGGGCTGGATGGGGCGCGCGGACCAGACCACGAAGGTGCGCGGCATGTTCGTCCACCCCGAGCAGGTGGCCGAGGTGCTGCGCCGCCACCCGGGCGCCGGGCGCGCCCGGCTGGTCGTCGAGCGGGAGGGGGACAACGACGCGATGACCCTGCGCTGCGAGTGCGCCGCCCCCGAGGCGGGACTCGCCGAGGCGCTCGCGCAAAGCCTGCGCGAGGTCTGCAAGCTGCGCGGCGAGGTGGAGATCCTCACGCCCGGCAGTTTGCCGAACGACGGCATCGTCATCCAGGACGCGCGCAGCTACGAGTGAAGCGCACGGCGGCCGGGCCGGCGCGGTGTCGTTGCTGCGATGGCATGGGTCGGGTACGGCACAGCGGGTGGGCAGCGCCGGGCTAGACTGTTAATCTGTAAATCACGCGAAACACCGCGGCCCGGCGCGGCGCCACGCGCCCGCGCCCAAAAGACAAGCAAATCGACGAGGAGGAAATCCATGAGCGATCCCAGGACCATCAACGGTCGTCCGTTGCACAAGGCCATCAAGGGCTGGGCCAAGGACACGCGTGCGGGAAAGATGTCCCGGCGCGAGTTCCTGGCCCTGTCCACCGCCTTCGGTGCTACCGCGGCGACGAGCTACGGCCTGCTCGGCCTGTCGCTGCCCGGCGAAGCCCGGGCCCAGGGGCGCAAGGGCGGCACCCTGCGCGTGTCGATGAGCGTGCGCCGCGTGGACGATCCGCGCGTCTTCGACTGGAGCGAGATGGGCAACGTCGCGCGCCAGTTCTGTGAGCCGCTGGTTCGCTACACCACCGACTTCACCTTCCAGCCCTACCTGCTGGAAAGCTGGTCGGTCAACGACGACGCGACCGAGTACACGCTCAACCTGCGCCGCGGCGTGAAGTGGAACAACGGCGACGATTTCAATGCCGACGACGTGGTGTTCAACATCGAGCGCTGGTGCGACAAGAAGGCCGAGGGCAATTCCATGGCCGGGCGCATGTCGACGCTGATCGACCCCAAGACCGAAAAGGCGCTGGCCGGCTCGATCGTCAAGGTCGACGCCCACACCGTGAAGCTGAAGCTGCCGAAACCCGACATCACCATCATCCCGGGCATGTCGGACTACCCGGCGCTGATCGTGCACCGCGGCTTCAAGGCCCCGCTGTCGGACAACCCGGTCGGCACCGGGCCGT
>JBFJWO010000556.1:0-2512 GCA_041623575.1 Gammaproteobacteria bacterium | reverse complement strand
GTCTCGTCGCGCCCGCGCTGTCTCGCCATGCGCTCCTGGTGTTCCCAGTCGTTGTAGTAGGCGCGGTTGTTGAACATCACGATCAGCAGCGGGATGCGGTACTTGGCCGCGACCCACAGCGCGCCCGCGTCGAACATCAGGTCGCCGTCCGGGTTGATGTCGACCACCAGCCGGCCGCTGCCCTTGTGCGCGAGCGCGACGCCGAGCGAGATACCGAGCTGGGTCGAGGTGCCGAGCGACTTGCCGGGGTGGCGATAGGGGCGGTCGAAGTCCCACAGCCTGCGTGCCCAGCCACGCAAGGTATTGGCCGTGAGCACCCAGTCCTCGTTCCTGATGACTTCCCAGACCTCGGCCGCGAGGCGCGCGGTGGTCATCGGCACGGCGTCCCAGTCCTCGCGCGACTGAGCCTGCCAGCGCTCGCGCAGCACCCGGTGGCGGGCGGCGGCGTGTTCGGCGCGCGCGTCGACCTTCGCCTGCAGCGCACTGTCGGCGGCAATACGCTCGCGGCACAGCCGCGTGAGCTCGGGGATCGCCAGCGCCGGATCGGCCAGCACGCGCTGGCTGAGGTTCTGCAGGCGCTGGTAGTCCATGGACCAGCTCGACAGCCCGAGCTCGCCGAAGCCGATCTCGAGCCACTCGCAGCTCTCCGGCACCAGGCTGGTGGTGAGGCGGTTGGTGCTGTCGAGGCGCGTCGTCGCTTTCTCCCAGTCCTGCACGTCGAGGTTCAGGATCAGGTCCCGGTCGCCGAGCACGGCGTCGTCCATGCTGAGGTTGAGCGGGTGCGCGCTGGGAAAATTGAGGCTCGAGTTGAGGTCCCACACCGGCGCGCCCAGGGTCTCGGCGAGCGTCACCAGGTTGGCGAACCCGCCGCTGGCGCGCCCGACGTACTCCGCCATCAGCAACGGGCGCTCGGCGGCGAGTACCCGCTCGGCGAGCGCTTCGAGCGCCGCCGGTTCGGGTGCCAGGCGCGACGGCACGGCCTGCGGACCGCAGCGTGGCAGCGGCACGTCGTCGAGCAGTTCCTGCTCCTGCAGCCAGGCGTCGTAGCACATGTAGACGGGCCCCTGGGGCTGGGTCAGCATCGTGCTGTAGGCACGCACGAACGCCTCGGGCACGCCCTCGATACTGGCCGGCTGGTAATCCCACTTGGTGTAGTTGCGGTAGGCCTCGCCCTGGGCGCTGGCGGTGTGGGTCCAGTCGATGTGCGGGCGCCGGCGTCCTTCGTGCATCGGCCCGGTGGCGCCGATGATGAACACCGGCGCGCGGTCGATGTAGGCGTAGTACACGGCCATGTTGGCGTGCAGCATGCCCACCAGGTTGTGCACGATCGCGATCATCGGTTTGCCGCTGGCCTTGGCGTAGCCGTGGGCGATCTGCACGGCCGTCTCCTCGTGCTGGCACAGCAGCATCGGCGGCTGGTTGCCGGCGTAGTTGACCAGCGAGTCGTGCAGGCCGCGGAAGCTCGCGCCCGGGTTCAGCGCAATGAAGGGAAACTCGTAGCGCCGGATGAGGTCGGCGATCAGGTCGGATTGCCAGCGCCGGGCGTGACCCGGGTCGTCGTCGTCGCTCATGCTGCTCTCGTCGTAGCGGGCCCCGCGGGCCGTTCAGATCCGCGCGGACTTGCGTACCGCGCGCCCCAGGTATTCGGTGGCCGCTTCGTGCAGCAGGCCGCGCACCTGCCCGGGGCCGATGTTCTTCACCAGCTGGTCGACCTGGCCGAACAGCGGCAGCACCAGGCCCGCCGACTGCGCGAGATCCAGCGCGATGTCGAGGTCCTTCTCGTGCCAGGTGAAACGCGCGCTGTCCCAGTCGCGCAGGGTACCGTTGGCGGCCGGGCAGTCCAGCAACACTTCGCGCAGGCGCTGGCCGTCGAGACCGTAGGTCTTGCCGAGCGCTATCGCCTCGAAGTTCGCCACGCAGGCCGACCAGTGCAGCATGTTGTTCACCGTCTTGGTCAGCTGACCGGCGCCCACCTCGCCCATGTGCTGCACGGCGCGGCTGTAGCAACCGAGCACCGGGCGCGCGCGATCCACGTCCGCGACCGACCCGCCACACAGGCTGACCAGGGTGGCCTCGTGCGCGCCCTTCAGGCCGAACACCACCGGGGCGTCGATGAAGCGGATCTCGCGTGCCGCCGCGCGCCCCGCGATCTCGCGCATGGTGGCGGGATGGTTGGTCGAGGCCACCACGATCAACAGGCCCGGAGCGCCGTACTCGATCAACTCGGCGCACACGTCGTCCACCTGCGGGTCGGTGGCGACGATCACCAGCGCGAGTTCGACCTGCGCGGCGAGTTCGCGCGGCCCGGGCGAGGCGATCACGCCCGTTGCCGCGGCGGCCTGCACCCGTTCGGCCTCGAGGTCGTAGCCGTGCACCTCGTGATCGCCGCTGGCCGCGATGTGCCCGGCCATCGCGCCGCCCATGGCCCCGAGGCCGATGACGCCTACCCGCATGTCGATATCCTCCGTTGCGTGCTCGCTTGCCCCGGCGTTTGCCGTGCGCCGGCACGCCG
>JBFJWO010000555.1:0-2583 GCA_041623575.1 Gammaproteobacteria bacterium | reverse complement strand
TAGGCGATCACCGCGGGGATGGCCGCGAACAGGCCCATCGCGGTCGCGATCAGCGCCTCGGCAATGCCCGGCGCCACCATCGCGAGCGTCGCCTGCTGCGCGTTGCTCAAGCCCCGGAACGAATTCATGATGCCCCACACCGTGCCGAACAGTCCGATGTAGGGGCTGGTGGAGCCGACGGTGGCGAGAAACGACAGGTGACGTTCGATCGAATCCGACTCCCGCCCGAGCACGACGCGCATGGATCGCTGCGCGCCTTCCATGATGCGCTCGGCGTCGTGGGTCTGCTTCAGCAGGCGCGCGAACTCGCTGAAACCCGCCTCGAAGATGCGCTCGAGGCCGCTCAGGTGCTCGCGGCGGGCGTGCAGCGTTCGGTACAGACCGCCCACCTCGACGCCGGACCAGAACTGGTCCTCGAACGATTCGGCCTCGCGGCGCGCACGCCCCAGCGCACGGAACTTGCGCCAGATCAGCGACCACGACAGCACCGAAAGCGCCACCAGCAGCAGCATCACCAGTTGCACGACCAGGCTCGCGTCCAGCACCAGGCGCAGGAAAGACATGTCAGCCGTCATCGGAATCCTCTGCCGAGCGCCGCGGCGATGTCGTCCGGGATGGCGCGTGCGCGCCGCGCCGCGGTGTCGAAACAGGCCACCAGTACCTGTGCGTCGCAGCACACCTCGTCGGCGCGCCGAACCTGTTGCGCGAAAGTCACGCTCGCGCGGCGCAGGCGCTCGATGGTGCAGGTGGCCTCGAGCTCGTCGTTGAAGCGTGCCGGCGTGAGGTACTCGGCGCGCAACGAGCGCACCACGAACACGAGGCCCCGCTGTTCGGCCAGGCGGTCCTGCTCGAAGCCGGCCGCACGCAGGAACTCGGTGCGCGCGCGCTCGAGGTACCTGAGGTAGTTCGCGTAGTAGACCAGCCCCGCCGCGTCGGTGTCCTCGTAGTAGACGCGTACCGGCCAGGCGAACGGCACGCCTTGCGAACTACGCGGGCTGGCAGCCGTCAACGCCACGCTCAGCCGCCGCCCTGGCCGCCGAACAGGTCGTCGTTCGGCGCCGCGACCGGCGTCGGCAGGCCGAAGTGCCGGTACGCGGCCGGCGTCGCGGCACGCCCGCGCGGCGTGCGCATCAGCAGGCCCTGCTGGATCAGGTAGGGCTCGATGACGTCCTCGAGCGTGCCGCTCTCCTCGCCCAGCGCGGCGGCCAGGTTGTCGAGGCCCACCGGCCCGCCGCCGAACTTCTCCATGATCATGCCGAGCAGCCGGCGGTCGAGCACGTCGAGGCCGTGGCGATCCACTTTCAGCATGTCGAGCGCCGCATCGGCCACCGCGGTATCGATCCTGCCGGCGGCCTTGACCTCGGCGTAGTCGCGCACACGCCGCAGCAGGCGGTTGGCGATACGCGGCGTGCCGCGCGCCCGGCGCGCGATCTCCGTCGCGCCGCCGTCGTCGAGGCCGACGGCGAGGATGCGCGCCGAGCGTTTCACGATGCGGCAGATGTCCTCCGTGCCGTAGAACTCGAGCCGCTGCACGATGCCGAAACGGTCGCGCAACGGCGAGGTCAGCAACCCGGCACGGGTGGTGGCGCCGATCAGGGTGAACGGCGGCAGGTCGAGCTTGATCGAGCGCGCGGCCGGACCCTCGCCGATCACGATGTCCAGCTGGTAGTCCTCCATCGCGGGGTAGAGGATCTCCTCCACCACCGGGCTCAGGCGATGGATCTCGTCGACGAACAGCACGTCGTTCGGCTCGAGGTTGGTCAGCATCGCGGCCAGGTCGCCGGGACGCTCGAGCACCGGACCCGAGGTCTGGCGGATGCCCGTGCCCATCTCGTTGGCGACGATGTTGGCGAGCGTGGTCTTGCCGAGCCCCGGGGGGCCGAAGATCAGCAGGTGATCGAGCGCCTCGCCACGCTTGCGCGCGGCGGCGATGAAGATCTCCATCTGCTCGCGCATGCCGGCCTGCCCGACGTATTCGTCGAGGGTGCGCGGGCGCAGGGCGCGTTCGTGCGCCTGCTCTTCGGTACGCTGGCCGGCATGGACCAGGCGCTCGGTGTCGTTCATGGCGAAAGGTTCGGTGGTCTTTGGCGCGGTCGGGGCCGCCGCCTGTTGTTGGTGCCGCCCGCGCCGCGGGCCCGACCGGTCGACTCTGCGTGTCGCTCGGCGGCGTTTTCATGCGCGGATTGTCGCATTAAGTGGTGCCCGATTCAGGTGACAAGCTGGTAAGAAAGGTCACAGTTGTGACGGATTTCGCCCTCGCCCGCCGGCCTGGTGGGGTAAACGCCGGCGCCGGCGGTCCGGGGTCGGCGAGGTACGCACTCATTTGCGCACCGCGCCCTGCAGCGCCTGGCGGATCAGGGCCTCGGTGTCGGCACCGTCGACCTGCACCGCCCGCACCATGCGTCCCGCGTCGGTCTCCTTGTAGCCGAGCGAGACCAGCGCCGCGATCGCCTCGTCGAGCGCCGAGCGCACGGGGGCCGCTGCCCCGGGCACCCCGCCCGGCCCCCCCGCCACGCCGTCCAGGCGATCGCGCATTTCCACGATCAGCCGCTCGGCGGTTTTCTTGCCGACCCCCGGCAGGCG
>JBFJWO010000554.1:0-2628 GCA_041623575.1 Gammaproteobacteria bacterium | reverse complement strand
GAGCACTTCGGCGACAGCGTGCACCTGTGCGCCCCCGCCTACCGCCCGGCGGAGTTCCCCGAGTTGCTGAGCCTCGCCCGCCACGTGGTGTTCAACTCGTTCGGCCAGTGGCGGCGCTGGCGGGCCGCGGTGGCGGCGTCGCCGCGACGCATCTCGTGCGGCATGCGCATCAACCCCGAGCACTCCGAGGTCGCCGCCGAGATCTACGACCCCTGCGCGCCGGGCTCGCGACTGGGCGTCACCCGCGAGCACTTCGACGAGGGCGCGCTGAACGGGATCGAGGGCCTGCATTTCCACACCCTGTGCGGGGTCAACGCGGATGCGCTGCAGCGCACGCTGGCCGTGATCGAGGAGAAGTTCGGCGACGTGCTCGGCGCCATGCGGTGGATCAATTTCGGCGGGGGACACCACATCACGCGCGAGGACTACGATCGCGACCTGCTGGTCGAGCTGATCGCCGGGGTGCGCGAGCGCTACGGCGTGCAGGTGTTCCTCGAGCCGGGCGAGGCGGTGGTGCTGAACGCCGGCGTGCTGGTCGGGCAGGTGCTGGACCTGCTGCCGAACGCCACGGCGGTGCTGGACGTGTCGGCCACCTGCCACATGCCCGACGTGCTGGAGCAACCGTACCGGCCCGACATCGCCGGCGCGGGCGCACCGGGCGTGTTCGCCCACACCTACCGTCTCGCCGGGCCGACCTGCCTCGCCGGGGACGTGATCGGCGACTACTCCTTCCCCGCGCCGCTCGCGGTCGGCCAGCGCGTCGTGTTCGAGGACATGGCCTGTTACACGATGGTCAAGAGCACCATGTTCAATGGCGTCAACCTGCCCGACATCTGCATAGAGACCGCGGGCGGCGGCATCGAGCGCGTGCGCCGGTTCGGCTACGAAGACTACCTGAGCCGCCTCGGCTGAGGGCCCGGGACGGCGCGCGCGAGCGGATGAGACTGCCATGAAGAACGTCATCGTCATCGGGGCCGGCGCGGTCGGCGCCGCCACCGCCCACAAGTGCGCCCAGCACAACGACGAACTCGGCGAGATCTGCATCGCCTCGCGCACGCCGGCGAAATGCGAAGCCATCGTCGCCGACATCGCCCGCCGCGGCAGCGCGCGCGAGCCCGGCACGCCGATCCGGGTCGCGGGTGTCGACGCGCGCGACCGCCGCCAGGTGGCCGGGTTGATCGAGCGCGAGAACGCTGCTCTGGTGATCAACGTCGCGAGCCCCTACTGCAACCTCGGCGTGATCGAAGCCTGCCTCGAGAGCGGCGCGCACTACATCGACACGGCCGTCTACGAACGCGAAGGTGAGATCAATGTCCCGGCGCCGTGGTATGCGAACTACGAGTGGAAATACCGCGAGCGTTTCGCCGAGCGCGGCCTGAACGGCATCCTCGGCATGGGCTTCGACCCCGGCGCGGTCAACGTCTTCTGCGCCTACGCGCGCAAGCACCTCGTCGCCGACATCGACAGCATCGACATCATGGACGTCAACGGCGGCGACCACGGGCGCTATTTCGCCACCAACTTCGACGCCGAGACCAACCTGCGCGAGATCATGGAAGACGTGCTGTACTGGGAGGACGGCGAGTGGCGCAGCGTCCCCTGCCATTCGCGCAGCCGGCTGTTCGACTTCCCGGTGCTGGGCGAGCAGCGCGTGTATTCCATGGGCCACGACGAGATCCATTCGCTGGCCTGCAACATCCCCGCGCGCCGCATCGAGTTCTGGATGGGTTTCGGCGAGCGTTACCTGGCGGTGTTCGAGGTGCTGAAGAACCTGGGCCTGCTGTCGAACGAGGCGGTGAGCGTGGACGGCGTCGAGGTGGTGCCGGTCCGGCTGGTCAAGGCGCTGCTGCCCGACCCGGGCGAACTGGCCGCCGGCTACAGCGGCGGGGTGTGCATCGGTTGCCTGGTCGAGGGCCGCCAGGCGGGCGCAGCGCGGCGGGTGTTCGTCTACAGCACCTGCGAGCACCCGGCCTGTTACCGCGAGATCGGCGCGCAGGCGATTTCCTACACCACCGCGGTGCCGGTGGTAACCGCGGCACTGCTGCTCTCGCGCGGCGTGTGGAACCCGCGGCGGCTGGTCAACGCCGAGGAGCTGGACCCGGACCCGTTCATGGCGTTGATGCCCGAGCTCGGCATCGCCTGGGACGTGCGGGAACTCGATGCGGACGACGGGCGGGTCGCCGGGAAGCCGCGACGGCCCGAGGAGTGAAGGCCCCGGGAGCCTGCGGGCTCCCGGGGCAACGCGTCAACCTGCTACCAGCACTCGTTGCGGAACGAGACCACCACGGTCTGCGCCTTCCTGCCGCGGAAGCTGACCAGCACGGTATCGGTCGGCGGCTCGATGTAGTCGCCGTCCACCCGCGTGGAGCGTACCGTGCACAGCCGTTCGTCGGGCGGGGGCGAGATCTGCGCCTCCATCACTTGGTAAGTGCCGGTGTCGCCCACCGGGCATTCCTCGACCACACCGTTCGCGTCGGTAAACACGGTGTTGGTCACGCCCTGCGGGTCGGTGATGGTGATCTCCCATCCCTTCACCGGCGCCCAGATGTGCCCGTCGTGGACTTTCTTGTGCACGGTCAGGCAGTGCGTCGGCTTGTCGCCAATCTTCCAGTTGTCGGTCTTGGAGCG
>JBFJWO010000553.1:0-2658 GCA_041623575.1 Gammaproteobacteria bacterium | reverse complement strand
TGACCTTCGTCCACCCCCGCGCGACGCCCATCGGAAAATCGCGGCCCGGTGCGCCGCGTTTGGCGATGACGAGAGGCGCCGCCCGCCACTATCATGGGCGCTCGTCCGACTACCGGCAGGTGCCGTGAACGCTACCACATTCGACGTCGATTTCGCACGCAGCCACTTCCCGCAGCTCGCCAACGCGCGCGCGTTCTTCGAGAATGCCGGCGGCAGCCTGGTCCCGGTGCAGGTGATCGAGGCCCTGAACGACTACGTGAGCCGCCTGCAGGTGCAGCCGGGCGGCCCGTACCCGCAGGGGCGCGAAGCCGCCGAGCGGCTGCAGGCGACGCGCGAGCGGCTGGCGGCGATGATCAACGCGGGCGAGGACGAGATCGTCATCGGCCCGTCGACGACCGTGAACTGTTACGTGCTGGCACAGGCCCTGCGCCCGACGCTCGCCGCGGGCGACGAGATCGTCGTGACCAACCAGGACCACGAGGCCAACTCCGGCGCGTGGCGGCGCCTCGAGCCCACCGGGATCACCGTGCGCGAGTGGCGGGTGGACCCCGACAGCGGCGAGCTCGACCCCGGCGAGCTGCCGGCGCTGCTGAACCAGCGCACCCGGCTGGTGTGTTTCCCGCACGTGTCCAACATCGTCGGCAGCCTCAACGACGTGGCGGCGATCACGGCGCTGGTGCACGACGCCGGCGCGCGGGTCTGTGTCGACGGGGTCGCCCACGCGCCGCACCGCGCCATCGACGTGCGGGCGCTGGGGGTCGATTTCTATTTCTTCAGCCTGTACAAGATCTGCGGGCCGCACCTCGGGCTCCTGTACGTGGCGCGCGAGCACCTCGCCGCGCTGGCCAACCAGAACCACTACTTCCACGACGACTCGCCACCCTGGTACAAGCTCAACCCGGGCGGTCAGCAACACGAGGTGTCCGCCGCTGCCGTCGGGCTGTGCGACTACCTCGACAGCCTGCACGCGCACCACTTCGGCGCGGGCGAAGTGCCGGCGCACCGGCGCATGGCGCAGCTGTTCGGGCTCATCGCCGAGCACGAGTCGCGCCTCGCCGGGCAGTTGCTGGAGTTCGTCAACCGCCGCAACGACCTGCGCGTCGTCGGGCGCACCGTCGCCGACCCCGCCGAGCGGGTGGCGACGGTGTCGCTGGTGCCCCTCGACAGCGGCGGCGGGCAGTCCAGCGCGCTCGCCGCGCGCGTTACCCGGCACGCCGTTTCGCTGGATGCGGGTCATTTCTATGCCCACCGGCTGCTCCGGGACCTCGGCGTGCTCGCCCGCCACGGCGGCGTGATGCGCGCCGGCATGTTCCACTACAACACGCCGGCGGAAGTCGCCCGCCTGATCGCCGCGCTGGAGGAGGCCCTGTCGAGTTGAACGCCACGCCCTCCCGCACCCGGCTCGACTGGCCGCCGGAAACCGCCGCGCGCAACGAGGAGGCGTTCGCCTGGCTGCACGCCGGAAGCAATATCTGCCTCGACTTTCACGGCGACCCGGTGCGCGCGCGCCTGGCTGTGTTTTCCGACGGCAATCACCACATGGCGCTGCAGCAGTGCGTCAGCGGCTTTCTCGCCCGCCGCCCGGCGGCGCAGGACGTGTTCTACGCCACCACGCCGCCGGGCGTGCTGTTCGAGGCGATGCGCAGCGGCCGCCTGATGCTCGGCAACCTGTGCCTGCCGGCACGCCCGCACGTGTTCATCGGCCCGGCGCCGCTACTGGACAAGGCCCACCGGCAGGGACAACTCGAGGTGCCCGCGCCCTTCGCGCGCAGCCGGGGCAGCGTGTTCCTCGTGCGCAAGGGCAACCCGCTCGGCATTCTGGCGCCCGCCGACCTGCTGCGCGCCGAGGTGCGCACTTTCATGTCGAACCCGGTGAGCGAGACCGCGAGCTACGACGTTTACGTCGAGACTCTCGCCAACCTCGCCAATACGCACGAGCGCGAAGCGCTGAACCGGTTGTTCGCACCCGACAGTTCGCGCGCGGTGTTCGGCGAGCGCATCCACCACCGCGAGTTGCCGCAGGCGATCGCCGACGGACGTGCCGACGTGGCGGTCGCCTACTATCATCTCGCCCTGCGCTACACCCGCATCTTCCCGCAGGTCTTCGACTGGGTGGCCATCGACGGGCACGCGCCGGCCGACGACCCGCCCGCAGGCATGGTAGTGACCGACTACGCGATCGCGCCGCTTGCCGACCCCGGCGAGCACGGCCTCGCCTTCGTGGACTTCATGCTCGGTGGCGACGCGGCGCGCATCTACGAATCGCACGGCCTGCGGGGGCTGGCCGCGGCGGGAGGCTGAATGGCGGACCGCGGCCGGCGCGAGCACGGACGGATCGTTCCCGTGACGGCGCAGCCCTGAGCAGACGCCGGGAGGCAGCAACACGGAGGCCAAGCCCATGGACATCGAGATACGCCACGCCGAGCCCGAAGACTACCGCGCCGTGCAGGCCATCCACGCCCAACCGCGGGTGGTGTGGGGCACCTTGCAGGTGCCCTTCCCCTCGCTCGATTCCTGGCGCAAGCGACTGGAGGGTAATCCGCAGACGCTGTGCTCGCTGGTGGCCAGCGTGGAGCAGGAAGTCGCCGGCTCGCTCGCCCTGTGGCGTCACTCGAACTCGCCGCGGCGCCGCCACGCGGCGGAACTCGGCATGGCCGT
>JBFJWO010000552.1:0-2666 GCA_041623575.1 Gammaproteobacteria bacterium | reverse complement strand
GGAGGTCGTCCAGGACGGCCCGGGCAGTTGCCCGAAGTGCGGCATGGCGCTCGAGCCCCGGCGGGTCAGCGCCGAACCCGACAACCCGGAGTTGCGCGAAATGACCCGCCGGCTGTGGTTCTCCACGGCCTTTTCGCTGCCGCTGCTGGCCATCGCCATGGGCGACATGCTCCCGGACCACCCGGTGTCGGCGCTGATCTCGGGCTCGACACGCGCGATGCTCGAACTGCTGCTCGCGACCCCGGTCTGCCTGTGGGCCGCCTGGCCGTTCTTCCAGCGCGCCGCGGTTTCGGTCCGTACGGGCAATCTCAACATGTTCACGCTGATCGGGCTCGGGGTCGGCGTGGCCTACGCCTACAGCGTGGTGGCGACCCTCGCGCCGGGACTGTTTCCAGCCTCGTTTCGCACCGCCTCCGGCGAAGTCGCGGTCTACTTCGAAGCGGCGGCCGTGATCGTCACGCTGGTGGTGCTCGGGCAGGTGCTGGAGCTCGGCGCACGCGGGCGCACCGGAGCCGCCATCCGTGCCCTGCTGGAGCTGGCGCCGGCCACCGCGAGGCGCATCGACGAGCAAGGCGCGGAGGCCGACGTGGCGCTGGAAGCGGTGCGGGTGGGCGAGCGGTTGCGCATCAGGCCGGGCGAGAAAGTCCCGGTCGACGGCGTGGTGCTCGAGGGCCGCAGCAGCGTGGACGAGGCGATGGTCACCGGCGAACCGGCGCCGGTCGCCAAGGCTCCCGGCGATGCGCTGATCGGCGCCACCATCAACGGCACCGGCGCGCTGGTCATGCGCGCCGAAAGGGTCGGCGCCGAGACGCTGCTCGCGCGCATCGTCGCGATGGTGGCCGAGGCCCAGCGCAGCCGCGCGCCGATCCAGAAACTCGCCGATCGGGTGGCTGGCTGGTTCGTGCCGAGCGTCGTGGCGGCAGCGGCGCTGGCGTTCGTCGTGTGGGCATCGATCGGCCCCGAGCCGCGCATGGCGTTCGCCATCATCAACGCGGTGGCGGTGCTGATCATCGCCTGTCCCTGCGCGCTCGGGCTCGCGACGCCGATGTCCATCATGGTCGCGACCGGGCGCGGCGCCGGCCTGGGTGTGCTGTTTCGCGACGCCGAGGCCATCGAGCGGCTGCAGGGCATCGACACCCTGGTGACCGACAAGACCGGCACGCTCACCGAGGGCCGCCCGCGACTGCTGGAGGTCGCCGCGCTCGAGGGCATCGACGAAACGCGCCTGCTGGCGCTGGCGGCAAGCCTGGAGCGCGCGAGCGAGCACCCGCTGGCGGCGGCCGTGGTAGGCGGCGCCAACGACCGGGGTGCGACGCTCGCCACGGTGCGCGATTTCGAATCGATCACCGGGCAGGGCGTGCGCGGCGTGGTCGACGACACCGAGGTGCTGGTCGGCAATGCGGCCCTGATGGGCACGGCGGGTCTCGCCACGCCGCTCGAAGCGCGCGCGGCACAGTTACGCGCGGCGGGGCAAACCGTCATGTACGTGGCACTGGGCGGCCGCCCGGCGGGCCTGCTCGGGGTCGCCGACCCGGTCAAGCAGAGCACGCCGGAGGCGCTGCGCCAGCTGCGCGAAGAGGGGCTGAGGATCGTCATGCTGACCGGCGACAATCGCGAGACGGCCGAAGCCGTCGGCCGGCAACTCGGCATCGACGAGGTGATCGCCGGTGTCCTGCCCGCGCAGAAGGCCGAGGCGATCGCACGCCTGCAGGCCGAAGGGCGGCGGGTGGCGATGGCCGGCGACGGTATCAACGACGCGCCGGCGCTGGCGCGTGCCGATGTGGGCATCGCCATGGGCACCGGCACCGACGTTGCGATGCAGAGCGCGGCCGTCACCCTCGTCAAGGGCGACCTGCGCGGCATCGTGCGTGCACGCAGGCTCAGTCGCGCAACCATGCGCAACATCCGCCAGAACCTGTTCTTCGCGTTCTTCTACAACGCGCTCGGCGTGCCGGTCGCCGCCGGCGTCCTCTACCCGTTCCTCGGCGTGCTGCTCTCGCCCATGCTGGCGGCCGCGGCGATGAGCTTCAGCTCGGTGTCGGTGATCGGCAACGCGCTGCGGCTCGGCAAGGCCCGACTCTAGTGGCCTGTAACACCCGATACCGCAGATGCTACAGGCCACTAGACACCGCCGACGGAAGCCACCGTTGACCGCGTCGCGTTCCCGGTCCACGCCCGCCCCGCCCTGCCCGCGCAGGGTCGGCACGCTGCGCGTGGTCGCCGCCCTCGCGCTCACCGCGACGCTCGCCGCCGGCTGCGGCGCGGACGCCACGATCGCGACCCATCCCGACCAGGACGTCGCCGAGGTACGCGCCGGACAGCAGGTGTTCAAGGACCATTGCGCGGTCTGCCACGGCGCGGACGCCGGGGGCCTGGCCGCGGACTGGAAGAAACCGGACGCGGACGGCCGCTACCCGCCACCGCCGCTGAACGGCACCGCGCACGCCTGGCACCACCCGAAGTCACAGCTCTACCGGGTGGTCGCGCAGGGCACCGCGCGCCTTGGCGGCAACATGCCGGCCTGGGGAGACAAACTGCGCCCCGAGGAGATCTCCGCCGCCATCGAGTGGTTCATCTCGCTGTGGCCGCGGGACGTGTACCGCGGCTGGCTCGAGCGCGGCGGACGCGAGCCCGACGAGTAGCACCCGGGCCGGGGTGAGATATCG
>JBFJWO010000551.1:0-2675 GCA_041623575.1 Gammaproteobacteria bacterium | reverse complement strand
TCGCCGGCGAGCTGCGCCAGCAGCGTGTCGCAGTCCTCGGCGTCGAAGATGCTGAACGCCCGCGTGAAGCCGAGCCGCGTGCCGTCCTCGCGCAACATGCGCATCCCGAGCGAGTGGAAGGTCGACACGTGCACCGTCTTGCGCCGCTCACCCGGCACCAGCCGCGCCACGCGATCGCGCATTTCGCGTGCCGCCTTGTTGGTGAAGGTGACCGCAAACACCGAACCGGCGTCGTCCTCGGCGGTGCTCGTCAGGGCTGCGATCTTGTGGGTGATCACGCCGGTCTTGCCGGTGCCCGCACCGGCCAGCACCAGCAGGGGCGAGTGCAGATGGCGCACGGCGGCACGTTGTTGCGGGTTGAGTCGGGTCGTCACTGGGTTGCTGCGCAAAGGCACGGGATTGTAGGGCCGCGCGCAGGACAATGCACGCGCGAAGCGCCGGCATCGCGTCGCCCGCCATGTCGTCACACGCGGCGTTGTTGGATAATGGCGCGATGCTGAGGATCGACCCCGAAACCGGCCGCCTGAACGGCGCACGCTGGTGCGAGTCCCCCAACCAGGACGAGCGCCCGCCGGCGGCTGCCATCGACCTGCTGGTGATCCACAATATCAGCCTGCCGCCGGGCGAGTTCGGCGGCGAGTCGATCGAGCGCCTGTTCTGCAACCGGCTGGATCCCGCCGGGCACCCGTGTTTCGCCGAGATAGCGGCGCTGCGCGTGTCGGCGCACCTGCTGGTGCGGCGCGACGCCGGCCTGGTGCAGTTCGTGCCGTTTCATCGCCGGGCCTGGCACGCCGGTGTGTCGCGCTACGAAGGCCGCGAGAACTGCAACGATTTCTCCATCGGCATCGAGCTGGAAGGCACCGACGACACGCCCTACGCCGATTGCCAGTACACACGGCTGGCCTCGGTTGTGCAGGTCCTGCTGGGCACGTATCCTCGCCTGAGCGAACGGCGCCTCGTCGGCCATTGCGACATCGCGCCGGAACGCAAGACCGACCCGGGGCCCGCGTTCGACTGGACGCGCCTGCGCCGTGCGCTGGCGTCGCCGGCCGTGGCCCCTGGACGCGGCTGAGGACGCCCGGCTCGCACAACGACACATGACCCTGCTCATCATCATCGCCGCGCTGGCCATCGAGCGCTACGCCACCTGGCCCGCACGGCTGCGCGACTTCGGCTGGTACGAACGCCACCTGGAGTGGCTGTCCGCGCGCGTACCCGGCGCCGGCGCGGCCGGGCTGGCACTGGCGCTGGTCGCACCGGTGCTCGTGGTGCTGGCGCTGCAGGGCTGGCTGAGCGGCGGCCTGGCCTCGCTGGTGGGGGTGGTGTTCGCCTGGCTGGTGCTCACCGCCTGCCTCGGCCCCGACGATCTGCCGGGATTGCTCGACGAGTACCTCGGCGCCTGCACCGCCGGTGACGACGATCGGGCCGAAGGTCTGCGCCGCCGGCTGGGCGCGGGCGAGAAGGACGAGCCCGGCGAAGACCTGGGCGCGGTCGTGTGGCGTGCTCATCAACAGTACTTCGGCGTGCTCTTCTGGTTCGTGCTGCTCGGCCCGGTGGGCGCGTTGCTCTATCGCCTGCTGCGCTTCGTCGAGGACTACCCGCACGCCCGCGCGCAGGTGCGCGAGGCGGCCGAGGTGGTCGGTGGCGTGCTCGCCTGGCCATCGACGCGCCTGGCCGCGCTCGGCCTCGCGCTGGTCGGTAACTTCGATCGGGTGTTGCCGCCCCTGACCGCCAGCCTGCGGGGCGGCGGCGACCTGGCGAGCGGCAACCGCCGGGCGCTGGCCGACGCCGGGCGCGCGGCCATCGATTTCGACCCCGGGGCGGAGACTCTGGCCGGGGCGCTGCCGCGGCTGCGCCGGGCAGGGGCGCGCGCGCTGTGGCTGTGGCTGGCGTTCCTCGCGTTGCTGATCCTGGGCGGCTGGTTGCGTTGAGCGCGGCCCGCGCGGCGCGGGCGGCGTGTTACCATCCGGCCGTTCTCCTACCCGCTGGAAATCCACCGTGCCGAGCCCCGATCCCTTGAGCGCCGCCCCCGCTGCAGGCGAGTGGACGGACGAACTGGGCGTGGCCCTGCGGGCGGCCGCGGCGGCGGCCGAGGTCATCGCAAGCTACTACCTCGACAGCGCGCTCGCGGTGGAGCGCAAAGCGGACAACTCCCCGGTCACGGCCGCCGATCGCGAGGCGGAGGGGGCGATCCGCGAAGTCCTGCGTGAGGCCTTCCCGAACGACGGCCTGTACGGTGAGGAACTGGGGCGCGACGGCGACGGTGCGCGCCGGACCTGGCTGGTCGATCCGCTGGACGGGACCAAGAGCTTCGTGCGCGGGACGCCCTTTTTCTCCACCCAGATCGCCCTGTGGCAGGAAGGGCGGGCCGTGCTCGGCGTCTCGCATGCCCCGGTGTTCGGAGAGACCGTGTGGGCCGCGGAAGGCGCGGGCGCGTGGCTGGACGGTCGGCGCCTCGCGGTGAGCGGCCGCCGGCGCCTGTCCGACGCCTGCCTGCTGGTCGGCAACCCGGCTACACTGGCCGCCGACGCGCGGGCGTGGTCCGCCTTCGGCAAGCTGGTGGGCGAGTGTGACCGGGTGCGCGGTTACGGCGACTTCTACCAGTTTCACGCCCTGGCACGCGGCGCCGCCGACGTGGTGCTCGACACCGGGCTGACGGTGCTGGACCTGGCCGC
>JBFJWO010000550.1:0-2698 GCA_041623575.1 Gammaproteobacteria bacterium | reverse complement strand
GCGTCATCGGCACCTCGTAGAACCGGGCGTAGCCGCGGTACAGCCCTGCCCAGGCTTCGCGATCGCCGGGCGTCGGGGCGCCTACCGTGACCATGCCCTGCCTCGCGCGTCGGGACTCGCGTTCCTCACTCGACGAGGCGCTGGAACAAGGCCTCGAAGTCCCGCTGGACCTGGTGCCCGAACAAGGGATCGTCGCCGGGCGGCAGACGTCGCTCCACCGCCTGCCAGTCTGCCTCGCTCAGCAGCGACTGCAGTTGCGGGAACACGTCGCTCTCTTCGTAGGACATGTGCGCGTACTGGCGCTGCATGAACTCGCGAAGCTGCTCCTCGATGGCGGCGCGGTCGGCAAAGGTGCCGTCGATCACAGCGGCAACCGCACGCTGCGCCCGCAGGGTGCTCGCCCGGAGCAGCTCGTGTTCGTCCATCAGGGTGTCGAGCGCCTGCGCCCGGTCCGGGTAGCGCTCGCGGGCCAGGCGATAGATCTCGTCCTCGCGCGTGTGATGGATCCGATCCGAGTAACTCTCGATGTAGGAGATGGCATCCTCCATCAGGCGATAGTCGGGGTCCGCGCCGGACGCCGAACGTTCCAGCTCCGCGCCCAGGCGATGCAGCAGGCGCGCGAAGTTGACGTGCTCGGCGCGCAGTTTCTCGAGTACCGGGTGCATTAGCCACGCTCCGCGCTGCCGTTGGAACGCCCATCATGGCCAGCCGGCAAGGCTGGTCCAGCCGACGCTTGACGTGCATCAAGAGCCGCGCGCACGCAATTCGAGCACGGCGCGCACCAGCTCGGCCAGCGAGCGGCTGGCCATTTTCTCCATGATCCGCCCGCGATGGATCTCCGCGGTGCGCGGGCTCACGCCGAGTTCGTAGGCGATCTGCTTGGTGGCCATACCGTCGATCAGCAGCTCCAGCACTTCGCCCTCGCGGGGCGTCAGGCTCTGCAGGCGCTCGCGCACGGCCGCGAAATCGGCGTCGGCGCGGCGGTTCTGCCGATCGAGGGCGAAAGCCTGCTCGATGCGCTCGAGCAGCACTGCGTCGTCGAACGGTTTCTGCAGGAACTCCAGCGCGCCGCGGCGCATGGCCTGCACGGCCAACGGCACGTCGCCGTGACCGGTGATGAAGATCACCGGCAGCGCGCAGCCCCTTTCCGCCAGCATCTGCTGCAGCTGCATCCCGTCGACGCCGGGCATGCGGATGTCCAGCAGCAGGCAACCGCTCGCCTGCGGATCGAGCGCCTCGAGGAATGCCTCGGCATTGTCGAAAGTCGCAACGCCCAGCCCCGCCGAGCGCAGCAGCAGCGAAACCGCGTCGCGCACCGCCTCGTCGTCGTCGACGACGAAGACCGTTTCCCCGCGCTCAGCCATCGCCGGCCTCGAAGGTCGGCAGTGTGAAACAGAAACAGGCCCCGGCGGTCTGGGGTTCGCACCACAACCGCCCGCCGTGCGCGCTGATGATGGAATGGCTGATCGCCAGGCCGATGCCCATGCCCGAGGCCTTGGTGGTGAAGAAGTGGTCGAACAGTTTCGCCGCCGCCTCCGGCGCGACACCGGGGCCGTTGTCGGCCACGCCCACCCGCACCGCGTTCCCGTCCTTGGCGGTGCTGACCCGGATGCGGCGCGGCGGCTCGCCCGGATCGTGGTCCTGCAGGGCTTCCATCGCATTTCGCAGCAGGTTGATCGCCACCTGCTGGATCTGCACCGGGTCGGCCACCACGACCGGCAACCCGGCGTGCAGGTCGGGCACGATGTCGATGCCTTGCAAACGCGCTTCGTGCTCGAGCAGCGCCAGGCACTCGTGGATCACGGCGTTGAGATCCGTCGCCACGCGCTGGGCCTCGGCATGGCGGGCCAGCCCGCGCACCCGGCGAATGATCTCTCCGGCGCGGCGAGCCTGCGCGGCAACCTTGTCCAGGGTCTCCAGCAGGGCTTGGTCGCTGGCCGCACCGGACTTGATCAGGCGCTGGCAGGCCTGCGCATAGGTGGCGATCGCGGTGAGCGGCTGGTTGACCTCGTGCGCGATGCCGGCCGCCATCTCGCCCAACAGGTTGATGCGTGTGAGGTGTGCCATGCGCTGCTGGTTACGCCGCGCTTCGACCTCGCGCTCGCGCAGCTGCTGCTCGGTGCGCTTCTTGTCCGTGAGATCCTTGATGATGCCGGTGAAGCCGTGCTCCACCCCGCCGACCACTTCGCTGACGGCCAGCTCGATCGGGAACACGCTGCCGTCCTTGCGCCGGGCCTCCACCTCGCGCCCGATGCCGATGATCTTCGCCTCGCCGGTGTTGAGGTAGGCGCTCAGGTAACCGTCGTGTGAAGCCCGGTAGGGCTCGGGCATGAGCAGGCGCACGTTGCGCCCGACGACCTCGTCCGCCCGGTAGCCGAACATGCGCGCCGCGGCGTGGTTGAACGAGTTGATGCGCCCACGGGTGTCGATGGTCACGATCGCGTCCGCAGCGGTGTCGAGCACGGCCTTGGCGTAGGCCTCGGAGGCCGCCAGCGCGGTCTGCATGTGAATGCGGTCGGTGACGTCCCAGGCCAGTATCCCCAGCAGCCGCTCGCCACCCGCCCGGACCGGGAACTTGGTCACCCGCCACCAGCTCGTGCCGCCGGCACCGAACCGCCCCTGTTCGGTCAGCTCCACGGTCTCGCCGTCCTCGAACACCCGCTCGTCGCCCTGCACGAACTGGCGTTCGGTCCCGGGC
>JBFJWO010000549.1:0-2749 GCA_041623575.1 Gammaproteobacteria bacterium | reverse complement strand
TGGCGATGGTGCTGGTCGGGGCCATCAACGTGGCCGCCATCGAGACCGTGTGGAGCGGGCTGATCACCCCGCCACGCGGGCGGCGCGTGCAGGACTGGCACTACCCCGAGGGCGAGGGTCCCGACCTCGCGCGCGGCGCCGAGATGGGACGCTTCAACATGGGCTCGACCGTGGTGGTCCTGACCGGTGCCTCGGTCACCTGGCGCACCGACCTCGGGACGGCCAGCCCGGTGCGCCTCGGCCAGGACCTCGGCGCGCACCAGAGCACCGGCTGAGCGCCGGCAAGCCGCCGGCCAGCCGCCACGTGAGCGCACCGTCGGCGTCGAGTACCCGACGCTCGATGAGCCAGGCGCGCGCGTCGCCGGCATCGTGCGTGAACCACTCGGCGGTGCTGCCGAGGCGGAAGCTGTAGCCCCACCGGTCCATGTCCGCGCACAGCCGCTGCCTCGGCACGCGGCAGGCAGGCGCCAGGCACAGTTGCAGGTAACACACGGCGGCCTCTTCCAGGTCGTCGCTGCCCGCATCGGTGTGCAACCGCGCGCGACGGGCCGGGTGCAGACACACGTAGTGGCCGGCTTCGTGCAGCAGCGAGTGCAGCGGCGTGTCGCCCCGCGCATAGAGCCGGCGCCCGATCAACCCCGCTTCGCACCCGCCCCAGTAACTGCCCGGAATCGCGGCGCCGGCCGGCACCCGCCGCAACCCCAGCCCGAACCGGGCGAGCACTTCCTCGGCGGCGCTGTCGAACCAACGCACGCTGGAGCGCCTCATCAGGCGCGCTCCAGCGGAAACGCCAGCACGGCGTCGATGCTGTCGACCCCCGCGAGGCGCATCAGCAGGCGGTCGAGCCCGAGCGCCACGCCGCAGCACGGCGGCAGGTGGGCGAGCGCCGCCAGCAGGCGTTCGTCGAGCGGCGCGACGTCCAGCCCGCGCGCGCGGCGAACCGCCAGGTCGCGCTCGAAGCGCCGGCGCTGCTCGACGGGGTCGTCCAGTTCCTGGTAGCCGTTGGCGAGCTCCAGCGTTCCGCAGAAGACCTCGAAGCGCATCGCCGTGCGCCGGTCGTGCGACAAGCGCGCGAGCGCCGCCTGCCCGGCCGGGTAGTCCTCGATCACGGTGAGGGCACGCGGCGGCAATGCCGGTTGCACGCAGGCCGCCATGAGCCAGTCGAGCCACGGCAGCGGGTCGTCGCCGCCCAACGCCGGCGCCGGCCCCGGCTGGCGCTCCGCGCACGCCCGCAGGTCGGCGGCGCTCGCCTCGAGCGGGTCGATTCCGAGCGTGTGCTCGAACAGCGCCCCGTACCGCCAGCGGTGCACCGGCCAGGCGCCGAGCGTTCCGTCACCGGCAACCGCGATGAAGGCCAGCACCTCGTCGATGAGCGCAGCCATCGTCACGCCCACGCGGTACCACTCGAGGAGGGTGAACTCGGGGTTGTGGTAGCGGCCGCGCTCCCCGTCGCGAAAGACGTGGCAGACCTGGTAGATGTCGCCCGAACCGGCGGCCAGCATCCGTTTCATCGCGAACTCGGGCGAGGTGTGCAGGTAGTGGCCGCGACCCCGGGCACGGCTCGCCAGGCTCTGCAGGGCGGGGTCGCTGTTGGCGGCGCTCGACAGCGCGGGCGTATCGACCTCGAGCACACCGCGCTCGGCGAAGAACGCCCGCGCCTGGGCGAGCACGCGCGCGCGCAGGCGCACCGCGTCCCAACCGGCGAGCGGCCGCCAGTCTGCCGCGACGCGCGCCTCGACGGGATCCATGCGCGGTCTATTTCACGCGCGAGACGTATTCCCCCGAGCGGGTGTCCACGCGGATCACCTCGCCTTCCTCGATGAACAGCGGCACCTTCACCACCGCGCCGGTCTCGAGCGTGGCCGGCTTGGTGCCGCCCTGGGCCGTATCGCCGCGCACGCCCGGGTCGGTCACGGTGATGCGCAACTCGACGAAATTCGGCGGCACCACCTGGATCGGCGCGCCGTTCCACAGGGTCAGATCGCACACGTCTTCTTCCTTGAGCCACTGCGCGGCGGTGCCGACCACCTTGCGGTCGGCGGCGATCTGCTCGAACGTCTGCCCGTCCATGAAGTGCCAGAACTCGCCGTCGTTGTAGAGGTATTGCATCTGCGTGTCGACGACGTCGGCTCCCTCCACCGACTCGCCCGACCTGAAAGTGCGCTCCACCACCCGGGCGGTGAGCAGATTGCGTACCTTGACCCGGTTGAACGCCTGGCCCTTGCCCGGCTTGACGAACTCGTTTTCCACGATCGCGTAGGGGTCGCCATCGAGCATGATCTTCAATCCGCCGCGAAACTCGTTGGTGCTGTAGTTCGTCATGTTGCCTTCCCGTCGCGCCCGCCGTGGCTACCCGCGTCCACCCCGGGCGACACTTTGCTCACAGAATCAACCACCTGGACCCGCACCCGGGTGGTGGGGCGCAAGCGTGGCCGGCCGCCGCAGGCGGCCGAGAGCCGGCAATGATACCTTCCCGCGCGGGATTCGAGAACGGGCGTGCGGCGGGCTTTCCGTTCGCCGGGCACCGTTTCGGCAGACCCCGTGGCAAACGCCAACTAAATCCGGTATTTTTAACGACTTACGGAACGAAGCTCACAACTCCTCTGGACGCCCGCGAGCGACGGGCGCGCCCGGGCCGAACGGAACCGCTTTGACTCAGGACTCGAACCTCAAACTGATCATCGTCGACGATTCGCTGGACGACGCCGAGAGGAGCGTCAGCAACCTGCGCTCGCTCGGCTACGCCATC
>JBFJWO010000548.1:0-2806 GCA_041623575.1 Gammaproteobacteria bacterium | reverse complement strand
CGCAGGAGCCCTTGCTGCTGGTCGGATCGAGCATGGGCGCGTGGATCATGTTGCTCGCCGCGCTGGCCCGCCCGGCCCGCGTGTTCGCGCTGCTCGGAGTCGCCGCGGCGCCGGATTTCACCGAGCGCCTGCTGTGGCCGGGACTGAACGAAGAGCAGCGGCGCCGGCTGAACGAACACGGTAGCCTGGCGTTGCGGTCGGCCTACGAAGACGAACCCTTCTCCATCGGCCGGGACCTGATCGAGGACGGCCGCCGCCACTTGCTGCTCGACGCACCCGTGGCGCTGCGCTCGCCGTTGCGCCTGCTGCACGGGCTGGCGGACACGGACGTGCCCTGGCAGCTTTCGCAACAACTGCTGGAAGGCTACGAAGGAGACGACGCCCGGTTGTGCGTGGTCAAGGGCGCCGATCATCGCTTCAGCGCCCCCGCCCAACTCGCCCTGCTGCTGGCGACGCTCGAGGAACTGCTGCATCGCGACTGAGCCGGAAATCCTGGTGCTGCTGCACCGCTCCCAGCTGGACACGACGCGGCTGCATACCCGCGTGGTGGTGGTGCTGGACGTGATCTTCGCCACCAGCAGTATCGTCGCGGCGCTGTCGCACGGGGCGCTCGACGTCGCCCCCTGCGCCGACGAGTCCGCGGCCAGGCGACTGGCCGGGGAGAGCCCGCCGGGCGCCGTGGTCTGCGCCGGGGAGAAAGACGCCCGCACGTTCGGCGGGTGCGCGCACTTCGCGCCGCTGCGCCTGTGCGAGGCGGACGTCGCGCAGCGCCGGATCGCCTACGCGACCACCAACGGCACGCCGACCCTGCTGGCCGCCGCCGGCGCGCCACACGTCTACGCCGCGGCACTGCTCAACCGCTCGGCGCTGGCCGCTCACCTGGTCGGGGCGCACGCCGGGCAGGACGTCGTGGTGCTGTGCTCCGGCTCCGCCGGCGGTTTCAACCTGGAAGACTTCCACGGCGCCGGCGCGATGGTGGCGGACCTCATTGCCAACGGCCACTGGCGGCTTACCGACTCGGCGCGCGCCGCCCTGGCCGTGTTCGAGACCTACTCGCCGCGCCAGGCGCTGCACGAGGCGCGCGTCGGTCGCCTGATGCACACCCTCGGCCTGGGGGACGAAGTCGACTACTGCACGCGGCTCGACAGCGTGGCGGTGGTGCCCCGCTTGCGCGACGGACGGCTGCTGGACGTGCGCCGCGACAGGGGCTGAAGCCAACGCCCCGCCGGGCGGATGGGCATGCGTTCGAACGCGGTCCGCGCCCGCGTGGGCGCGGACCGCCCGTGCGGCCTCAGCGTTGGACGGCGATCGCCACGCCCTGCCCGCCGCCGATGCACAGGGTGGCCAGCCCCTTGTTGGCGCCGCGGCGTTTCAACTCGTGCATCAAGGTCACCAGGACGCGCGCCCCGGAGGCGCCGATCGGGTGCCCCAGCGCGATCGCGCCGCCGTGCACGTTGACCTTGGACGTGTCCCAGCCGAGGTCACAGTTGACCGACATCGACTGGGCGGCGAACGCCTCGTTGGACTCGATGAGGTCGAGGTCCTCGACCGCCCAGCCGGCTTTTTCCAGGCACTTGCGCGATGCGGGGATCGGACCCGTGCCCATGATCGCCGGGTCGACGCCGGCACTGGCGTAGGAGACCACCTCGCCGAGCGGCGTCAGCCCCAGTTCGCGGGCTTTCGACTCGCTCATCACCAGCAGCGCGGCCGCACCGTCGTTCAGCCCCGAAGCGTTGCCGGCCGTTACCGACCCTTCGCGGTCGAAGGCGGGGCGTAACTTGCCGAGACCCTCGGCGGTCGTGCCGTGACGCGGGAACTCGTCCGCGGCGAACACCACGGGGTCGCCTTTGCGCTGCGGGATCTCAACGGGCACGATCTCCTCGTCGAACACCCCCGCTTTCTGGGCGGCCTCGGCTTTTTGCTGCGAAGCGGCCGCGAACTCGTCCTGGGCGGCGCGCGTGAACTGGTACTTGCGCGCGATGTTTTCCGCCGTATTGCCCATGTGGTAGTCGTTGAAGGCATCCCACAGGCCGTCGAGGATCATGGTGTCGACCAGTTTCCAGTCGCCCATACGCTGCCCGTCGCGCGAACGCGGCAATGCATGCGGCGCGGCGCTCATGTTTTCCTGCCCGCCGGCGATCACCACGTGGGCATCGCCGCACTTGATGGCCTGCGCGGCGAGGTGCACCGCCTTGAGGCCGCTGCCGCAGACCTTGTTGATGGTCAACGCCGGGCAGGTGTGCGGCAACCCCGCGGCGATACTCGCCTGGCGCGCCGGGTTCTGACCCGACCCGGCGGTCAACACCTGGCCGAGTACGACCTCGTCGACCTGCTCGGGCGCAAGCGAATTGCGCTCCAGCAGGGCGCGGATGACCCGCGCGCCGAGTTGATGGGCGGGCACGCTGGCCAGCGAGCCCCCGAAAGTACCGATCGCGGTACGCACCGCGTCGACGATTACCGCTTTTTCGCTCATGCTCTGGTTCCTCGTAGTCGCGCCTGGCAGCCCCGCTACCGGTCACCCCAGGTTCTTGAAAACGGCCTCCATGCTGTCGCGCGCGTCGCCGAACAGCATGCGCGTGTTGTCCTTGTAGAACAAGGGATTGTCCACGCCCGCGTAGCCCGTGGCCATGGACCGCTTGGAGACCACCACGGTCGCGGCGCGCCAGACCTCGAGCACCGGCATCCCGGCGATAGGGCTGCCGGGGTTGTCCTGCGCGGACGGGTTGACGATGTCGTTGGCGCCGATCACCAGCACCACGTCGGTGTTCGGCAGGTCCTCGTTGATCTCGTCCATCTCGAGCACGAT
>JBFJWO010000547.1:0-2824 GCA_041623575.1 Gammaproteobacteria bacterium | reverse complement strand
TGGCGCGCGCGCTGGGCGTGGTCGCTCCCGTTTCGATCCGTGTGAACCCGGACGTGGACCCGCAGACCCATCCCTACATCTCCACCGGGCTGCGGGAGAACAAGTTCGGCGTGCCGGCGAGCGAAGTGCCGGCGCTGTATCGGCGCGCACAGCGCAGCCCGCAACTCGAGCCGGCCGGTCTCGGCTGCCACATCGGTTCGCAGCTGACCAGCACCGCGCCCTACGCCGCGGCGCTCGACCGCTTGCTGGCGCTCGCCGAGGCGCTGCGCGGGGAAGGCATAGCGCTGCGCCATCTCGACATCGGCGGCGGAATCGGCATCCGCTACCGCGACGAGCGCCCGCCGACCCCCGCCGAATGGGCGCAAGTGGTGCGCTCGCGCCTCGAGGGGCTTCCCTACGAGGTCCACATCGAGCCGGGCCGCGCGATCACCGGTAACGCCGGCGTGCTGCTGACCCGGGTGGAGTACCTCAAGGACAATGCCGGCAAGCGATTCGCGGTGGTCGACGCGGCCATGAACGACCTGATACGCCCGGCGCTGTACTCGGCCTGGCAGCAAATAGTACCGGTGGTGCCGCGCGACGGGCCCCTGCACACCTACGACGTGGTCGGGCCGGTGTGCGAGAGCGCGGACTTCCTCGGCAAGGAGCGCGAGCTGGCCCTTGCCCCCGGCGACCTGCTCGCGGTGCGCGCGGCCGGCGCCTACGGCTTCGCCATGAGCTCCAACTACAACTCCCGCCCGCGCGCCGCCGAACTGGTGGTCGACGGGTCGCGCGTGCACGTGGCACGGGCGCGCGAGACGGTGGCCGACCTGCTGCGCGGCGAGCGCGTGATGCCCTTCTGAGCGTCGTGCGAATCGAGTTCGCCAAGATGCACGGGCTCGGCAACGACTTCGTCGTCATGGACGCGTCGCGCAAGCCGTTCGGCCTCGATCGCGCGCAGATCGCCGCGTTGGCCGACCGCCGCCGCGGCGTCGGCTTCGACCAGCTGCTGGTGATCGAGCCGAGCCGGCGCGAGGGCGCGGACTTTCGCTACCGTATCTACAACGCCGACGGCAGCGAGGCGGAGCACTGCGGCAACGGCGCGCGTTGTTTCGCCCGCTACGTGCACGAAGCGGGACTGAGCGGGCGCGACCCGCTGGTGCTGGAGACCGGCAACGGCCTGATCAGCGTCGCGGCGCTCGCCGACGGCCACTACCGGGTCGACATGGGCGTGCCGGAGCTCGAACCCGCGCGCATCCCCTTCGTCGCCGAGGCGCGTGCCGGGCGCTACACCCTCGAAGTCGACGGCCGCGAGGTCGACATCGGCGCGGTGTCCGTCGGCAACCCGCACGCCGTGCTGCAGGTGGCAGACGTCGAAGCCGCGCCGGTCGCGACCCTCGGCCCGGCCATCGAACGTCACCCACGCTTCCCGAACCGGGTCAACGTCGGCTTCTGCCGGGTCGTCGACAGCACCCGGATCGATCTGCGCGTGTGGGAGCGCGGCGTGGGCGAGACCGCGGCCTGCGGCACCGGCGCCTGTGCGGCCGTCGTGAGCCTGCGCGTGCTGCAACTCGTTGGGGAGCGGGTTACAGTGCGTCTGCGCGGCGGCGATCTCCTCATCGAGTGGCCGGGCGAAGGGCGCCCGCTCGCCATGAGCGGACCCACCGCACGCGTGTTCGACGCCAGCATGGACCTTTGATCGATGACCGATAAATCCTCGACGGTGCCGCGCGCCTCGCTTGCCGAGGACGAGGTGCTCGACTATCTGCGCGAGCACCCCGGTTTCACCGAGCGCTATCTCGGGCGTTTGCTCGGCGATGCCGAACTGCGCCACGACAGCGGCGCGGCCGTGAGCCTGATCGAACGCCAGGTGAAGCTGCTGCGCGCCGAGAACCGCAAGGTCGAGAAGAAACTGTTGAATCTCGTGCACGTAGCGCGTGCCAACGAGCGCCTCGGCGCACGGATGCAGAAACTCGCCGTGGTCATTCTCGAGAGCGATTCGCTCGGCGACCTGTTGAGCAACGTCGAGTCGACTTTCCGCGAGGAGTTCGACGCCGAGCGCGTGGTCTTGCGCCTGCTGCCGCACGCGAGCGTCGGCGCCGCGGGCCTGCCCGCCCGCTACGTCCTGGGTGCCGGCGCCGAGCTGCCGCGCGCGCTAAAGGACACCTTGCGCAAGCGCCGTGCCTACTGCGGGCACCTGCGCGAGACCCAGTTGCGGGTGGTGTTCGGCGAGGCCGGGCGCGATGTCGCCTCCGCCGCGCTGGTGCCGCTCTTCGGCGGGCGCGAATTCGGCCTGCTGGCGCTAGGCAGCAAGAGTGCCGAGAGGTTCCAGCCGGCGCTCGGCGTGCTGTTCCTCGAGCAGATCGGCGAACTGTTGAGCGCCGCGCTCAAACGCTGGCTCACCTAGACGCTCCCGCCACTCGAGGCTACTGGCGCTCGGCGAGCGCCGTGCTCACGCCCAACCCGATGTACACGGCGCCGCTGGCGTAGTGCGGTGCCGGCCCCCGCACCAGCCGACTGCCCAGCCAGTGCCGGATGCGGCCGGCCAGCACGGCGTAAGCGCCGTCGGTGCACAGCGCCAGCGCCACATAGAGCAGGCCGAGCAACAGGACCTGTTGCGCAACCGGGCCGCGCGCGGGGTCGGCGAACTGCGGCAGGAAGGCGAGAAAGAACACCGCGATTTTCGGGTTCATCACGCTGATGAGAACGCCGTCGCTGAACAGCCGACAAAGGGAGCGCGGCGTCGGCGCCCCCAGGCCCGCCGCCGCGGTGCCTCGCGTCCTGAGCGCCTGGATGCCGAGGTAGATCAGGTAGCCCGCACCCAGCATCTTCACGATATCGAAGG
>JBFJWO010000546.1:0-2848 GCA_041623575.1 Gammaproteobacteria bacterium | reverse complement strand
TGCGCGCCCCGGCGCTCGTCGCAGATCCAGCCGGTCAGGCCGATGTGGCACCCCATGTCGAGGTAGTCGTCCAGGGCGTGCGCATCGCCGGTGAAGCAGTGCACGACCGCGCCGCGCAGTGCCCCGATGTGCTCGCGCAGGATGGGGCCGAAGCGCGCGTGCGCGTCGCGCTCGTGCAGGAACGCCGGCAGCCCTGTTTCGGCGGCGAGTTCGAGGTGGGCGATGAACCAGCGTTCCTGCACGTCGCGTGGCGAGAAGTCGCGGTAGAAGTCGAGCCCCGTTTCGCCGACCGCCTTGATCGGGTGCTGTTCGAGCAGGGCGCGCAAGGCATCGAGGGTCCCGCCATCGCAGTCCCTCGCGTGGTGGGGGTGCACGCCGCAGGTGGAGGCGAGCGAAGGATAGGTGGCGGCGAGTCGGGCGGCGGCGGCCGAGCCGTCGAGGTCCGCCCCGGTGACGACGATCTCACCGACGCCGGCGTCGCGGGCGCGTTCCAGCACCGCCTCGAGGTCGGCGGCGAAAGACTCGTGGGTCAGGTTGGCACCTATATCGATCAGGTTCACGGCGTTTTCGCGACGGGAAGGCTCGAAGCCGCGCGAGTTTAGCGACTGCGCCGGCGCCGCGCACTGGAAAAAGCGCCGCGCATTAGGTAGCGTTGCCGCCGATGACACCCGTGCTCACACTCGCCAGGGCGGCTCGTCGCGCACCCGGTGCCCTGCTGCTGCTCGCCGCGCTGTCATCGCTCGGTTCCGCGATCCCGGCCAGCGCCGACGATGAAAGCGTGTTGCTGCTGCAACGCCTGGCGTTCCAGGAAGCCATCGCGGCGGTGGTCCAACGCGATTCCCGCCGCTACGAGCGGGCGCTGGCGCTCCTGCAGGATTACCCGCTGGTGGACTACGTGCAGTACCGCTGGCTGCGCGCCGGTCTCGGCCGGGGCGAGGACCTCGCCGCCGAGGTCGACACCTACCTGCAGCGCTATCCCGGGCGCTTTGCCGAGCGGTTGCGCCGTGAGCGAATCGCGCGCCTGCAGCGGGAGGGCGACTGGCGCCAGGTGCTGCTGAACCTGCGCCCGCAACACTCCGACCGCGATTTCTGCCTGGCGTTGACGGCCCGCACGAAGCTCGGCGAACGCCTGCAGTGGGAGCCGCCGCTGTGGAAGTTCTGGAAGCGCCCCGGTGCCCTGCCCGAGCGCTGCAAGGAGCCGTTCGCGCGGCTGACCGCCGCCTACCCGCCGACCACGCCGATGGTGTGGGAGCGTATCAACCTGGCCATGGAAGGGGGCTACACCGGGACCGCCTCTGAGCTTGCAGGCTATCTCAGCCGGGCCGATCGCGAGCGCGTGAAGCTGTGGATAAAAGCGCACGACGATCCCGAGCGCGCGCTCGGCTCGCCGGCGCTCGCGGCCGATCAACTGATGAACCGGCGCATCGTTCGCCACGCGATTCAACGGCTCGCGCAGCGCGACGCGGAGCAAGCCCGGGCGGCCTGGGAGGCGCGCAAGGGCGCCTACGTCTTCAGTGCCGGGCAGGCGGCCGAGATCGATCGTTACATCGCCTTGCGCGCCTCCTACCAGCACCGTGCGCCGGCCTACGAGTGGTTGTCCGCGGTGCCGGAGGAGTACCGCACGCGCGGCGTGCACGCCTGGCGCGCCCGCGCAGCGCTGGTGAGCGAGGATTGGGTCGGGCTGGGCGTCGCGCTCGCCGAGATGCCGCTCAGCCAGCGCAGCGACGAAGGCTGGCAATACTGGTATGCGCGCGCTTTGATGAACACCGGGCGAGAGCGCGACGCGCGCGCGCTGTTCGCCGAACTGGCCAGCGAGACCACCTACTACGGCTTCCTGGCGGCCGACCGGCTCGGCCAGGCCTACCGGTTCAACAATCAGCCCGTGCAGATCGACGAGCAGCGCATGCAAGCCGTCGCCGCCAATCACCACGTGGTGCGCGCGCGCGAGTTCCTTTGGCTGGACCTCACCGTGGAGGCACGCCGCGAATGGCGCGCGGCGCTGGGGCGCATGAGCGAGGCCGACAAGCTGGCCGCGGCGCTGCTGGCCCATGACTGGGACTGGCACGACCGGGCCGTCTACACCGTTGCCGGCACCTCGTTTCGGGGCGACTACGCGCTGCGGTTCCCGATGCCGTTCGCCGAGCACGTGAGCGCCGCCGCCCGCGATTTCACGCTCGAGCCGGCGCTGATCTACGGGGTCCTGCGCCGCGAGAGCGCCTATCGGGCGGATGCCCGTTCGCGCGCCGGCGCGCTCGGGCTCATGCAGCTCATGCCGGGCACGGCGCGCGGGGTAGCCCGTGCGCTCGGCACACAGGTACAGCGCGCCGACCTGCTGCGCCCGGCGACCAATATCCGTTTCGGCTCCAAGTACTTTCGCGACATGCTGGATCGTTTCGGCGAAAACCAGGCGCTGGCGGCGGCGGCCTACAACGCGGGTCCTCACCGCGTGCAGCGCTGGCTGCCGCGCGAACGCGCCCGTTCCGCGGACGCGTGGGTCGACACGCTGCCGTTTCGCGAGACGCGTGGCTATGTGCGTGCGGTGCTCGCCTACGCGACGATCTTCGAGTGGCGGCGGGGGTTGCCGGTGACCCGGCTGAGCGCGCGCATGCCGCCGGTGCCCGTCATTCAGGGCGGTTGACGAAGTGCAGCATTGACGGCCGCCGGGACCGTCAGTGGACCGTTGCCGTCAGGCGTCGGGCAGGCGCAGGGCGAACACTTCGCCCAGCGTCTCGCGGATCTGCTCGACGCTCAGGTGGCGCAGCCAGCGAGGGTCGCCGGTGATCTCGCAGGTCATGTAGCGCACCAACGGCTGGCGTGGCGAACTCAGCGGCAGCTTGGTCTGAAACGT
>JBFJWO010000545.1:0-2906 GCA_041623575.1 Gammaproteobacteria bacterium | reverse complement strand
GTGGCCCCGTATCGTCAACGCTATTTCGGTGGTGGGATGATGAGAGGGTGGTGGCTGCGATTACGCGGAGGGCGGTGGGCGGATTGAGGGTCGTGGCCCCGTATCGTCAACGCTATTTCGCTGCTGGATTGTTGGGGCATCCTCACCACTTTCGGCGTGCACGCCGTTCCCACCAATGTTTCTTGCGGGGGCGTTCGTGCAGGGAGGCGGTGCTGACGCCGTCCGCCATGCGGCGCACCGTCCGGCGCCGGCGCCGGAACAACGTCACCCCCAGCAGGTAGCCGAAGCCGGCGCCGCCGACGTGGGCGGCGAAATTCACTTCCGAGTTCGCTTCGCCGGTGAACAACTGCACGACGTCGAACCCGACGAACGCCAGCACCAGCGTCCAGGCCGGCACCGCCACGCGCTTGAAAATGATGACGAACCACAGGAAGCAGCGGATGCGCGTGCGCGGCAGGAAGAACACGAACAGCGCCATGACACCGTAGACGACCCCCGACAGTCCCACCGTCGGCAGCGGCTGCGGCACGGTCAGGGTCGCTACCGAGTAGACCGCGTGGCTCAGCAACGCCAGTGCCAGCAGCACCGCGATGTAGGCCGCGCCGCCCAGCAGCATCTCCAGGGTCGCGGCAAAGGCGAAGAAGAACACCAGGTTGCCGATGACGTGCAGCCAGCTGCCGTGCGCGATGCTGGCGCTCAGCATGGTCAGGACGTTCCAGGTGCGCGGCTCGTACCAGAGCTGGTGCGTGAGGTTGGGTGGCACGCGCCCGGCGAACAGGGTGTAGTGCTCCGTCACCACCGAGTGCAGGTAGGCGTCGCTCTGCTCGCGGGTCAGCCCGGCGAGCACCTTGCTGCCGGCGAGCGCATCATCGAGGAATTGCGAGCTGGCCTTGGCGGTGTGCAGCCCCAGCATCACCCGCGCGCAGGACAACATGGTGACCTCGCCGTAGATGGCGATCAACGCCAGACGAAAGGCGCGGGTCTGCTTCTCCGAGCAGAAGGCGCGGGTGGCCTGTTCGATCTGGCGGTGATTGACGGTCTGCGAGTAGAACACCGCGAGGCAGGTCACCGACAGCAGGATGGTCAGCAGCGGCCAACGGTGCAGGGTCAGGTCGGCTCGGTAGGGAAAGAACAGCACCCGGTGTCCTCACGGGAACGACGCGCCGGCGCCCGGCGCGACCGCGTTCCCGGTCATTGCGAAAGGGCCGGACGGTCCTCTATTCGACACGCTCCCGAAAAGCGGGGCCCGGAGCAATCAGCCGCGTCCCATGAACGGCATCTGGTTGGCCATGACCGTCAGGAACGGGACGTTGGTGCTGAGCGGCAGGCTCGCCATGTAGAGCACGGCGCGCGCGACGTGATCGGCGTCCATGGTCGGTTCGCTGGCGAGTTGCCCGTTGGCCTGCGGCACCCCTTCGGCCATGCGCGCGGTCATCTCGGTCGCTGCGTTGCCGATGTCGATCTGCCCGCAGGCGATATCGAATGCGCGCCCGTCGAGCGAGCACGAGCGGGTCAGGCCGGTGATGGCGTGCTTGGTTGCCGTGTAGGGTGCGGAGTTGGGGCGCGGCACGTGTGCGGAGATCGAGCCGTTGTTGATGATGCGCCCGCCGCGCGGCTGCTGGGTCTTCATCATCGCGAACGCCTGCTGGGTGCAGAGGAAAACGCCGGTGAGGTTGACGTCCACCACCGCCCGCCACTGCTCGTAGCTCAACTCCTCGAGCGGCACGGGCGGAGCGCCGGTGCCGGCGTTGTTGAACAGCAGGTCGAGGCGGCCGAACGCTTCGCGAATCGTCGCGAACAGGGCCGCGACGCTGGCCGGGTCGGTGACATCGGTCGCCACCGGCAAGGCGAGCGATTCATCGGGCGCGCGGGCCGCCGTTTCCTGCAGCGCTTCGGCGCGGCGTCCCGCCAGCGCGACCCGGTAGCCGTCGCCCATCAACGCCAGCGCCACGTGCCGGCCGATGCCGCTGCCGGCGCCGGTCACCAGCGCCGTCTTGCCCTGCTCACCCATGAACCCGCTCCCCAATCCGCGCGAAACGCGAACCATACCATCTAGGCAGGCGGCCCGGCGAGCCTCGGGCGCGGCGCGGGTCCGCGCTCCCCCGGGGGCTCAGTCAGCGGGCGTGTTGGCAGCGATGAACTGCTCGATCATCTCGGCCGGCACGGCGCCGACCTGCTGCGCCCGCAAGGTGCCGGACGGGTCGTACACCAGGAAGCTCGGCGTCCCGATCCAGCGTTGCCCGGTCAGTCGCTCGAACAACCGCTCGCCGCCGGCACGCTCGATCAGCAGGTTCGGGTAGGTGAGTTCGTGGCGCTCGATGAAGGCGCGGGCGGCGGCCGGGTCGTCGCCGTCGAGCGACAGGCCGAGCATCACCGCGCCCCGGTCCTTGTTGAAGTCGTGAAAGTCCCGGTACTGGTGTGCCTCGGCGTTGCACACGCCGCAGTCCGAAGCCCAGATCTTCACGATGACCCAACTGCCCTGGCCGACGTAGGCGTCGAGCGAGGCGGTCTCTTTGTCGAGCACCTGCAAGGCCGGCGGCACCGCCGCCGCGCCGCCCCAGGCGAACACAGCCAGCAGCAGCGCCGTGCGGATTGATGATTTTCCGATCATGTGTCTGTGACTCCTCACGGTTTCGGCCCGGCGGGCAGTGCGGCCGGGCCCGCCCGGGCCCGGCCGGCGTGACTCAGGGACGCACGTAGGCGTAGGGCCGGCCCTCGGCCGGCGTTCCATGGGCATGAGAGCCGCGCGCGCGCGTTTTGTTCCGCGATATCTCACCCCGGCCCGGGTGCTACTCGTCGGGCTCGCGTCCGCCGCGCTCGAGCCAGCCGCGGTACACGTCCCGCGGCCACAGCGAGATGAACCACTCGATGGCGGCGGAGATCTCCTCGGGGCGCAGTTTGTCTCC
>JBFJWO010000544.1:0-2912 GCA_041623575.1 Gammaproteobacteria bacterium | reverse complement strand
GTTACACGGCGGCGTTCCGGGCGGCCGACCTGGGCCTGCGGGTGGCCCTGATCGAGCGCTACCCGGTGCTGGGCGGCGTGTGCCTCAACGTCGGCTGCATCCCGTCGAAGGCGTTGCTGCACACCGCCGAGGTCATCAGCGAGGTCGCGACCCTGCCGGCGCACGGGATCAGTTTCGGCGCCCCGAGCATCGACCTGGACAAGCTGCGCGCGTTCAAGGACAAGGTCGTCGGGCAACTCACCGGCGGACTGGCCGGCCTCGCCCGCCAGCGCAAGGTGAGCGTGGTGACCGGCAACGGGCGGTTCGTGTCGCCCAACGAGATCGAGGTCGACGGCGAGGCCGGCCGCACCCGCATCGGCTTTCGCCACGCGATCGTCGCCGCCGGCTCGCAACCGACGCGCATCCCGGGCCTGCCCTACGACGACCCGCGCCTGATGGACTCGACCGGCGCGCTCGCGCTGACGGACATCCCCGAGCGCCTGCTGGTCATCGGCGGCGGCATCATCGGGCTGGAGATGGCCTGCGTCTACCAGGCGCTGGGCAGCCGGGTGAGCGTGGTGGAACTGCTCGACGGTCTCATGCCCGGCACCGACCGCGACCTGGTGCGGGTGCTGCAGAAGCGGATCGCGAACCTCTACGAGGCCATCCACCTCGAGACCGCGGTGACCGGGGTGAGCGCCGGGGCCGACGCGCTGTCGGTGAGCTTCGACGGCAGGAACGCCCCGGCCAGCGCGGAGTTCGACCGCGTGCTGGTCTCGGTGGGGCGGGTGCCGAACGGGCGCAACATCGGGGCCGAGGCGGCGGGCGTGCGCGTCGACGAACGCGGCTTCGTGCCGGTCGACCGCCAGCAGCGCACCAACGTCGGGCACATCTTCGCCATCGGCGACATCGTCGGCCAGCCCATGCTCGCCCACAAGGCGACCCACGAGGGCAAGGTCGCCGCCGAGGTGTGCGCCGGCATGAAGTCGAGCTTCGACGCCCGCACCATCCCGTCGGTGGCCTACACCAACCCGGAAGTGGCCTGGATGGGGCTCACCGAGACCGACGCCAAGGCGCAGGGCATCAAGTACGAGAAAGGCGTCTTCCCGTGGGCCGCCAGCGGGCGCTCGCTCAGCATGGGCCGCAACGACGGCATGACCAAGCTGCTGTTCGACCCGCAGGACAAGCGCCTGCTCGGCGCGGGCATCGTCGGCCCGCACGCCGGCGACCTGATCGCCGAGGCCGTGCTGGCGCTCGAGATGGGCGCCGACGCCCAGGACCTCGCGCTCACCGTGCACCCGCACCCGACGCTCTCGGAAACGCTCAACTTCGCCGCCGAGGTGGCCGAGGGCACGGTCACCGACCTGTACGTGCCGCGCCGCAAGTAGCCCGCCGCGGCGGGCTCAGGTCGCCGCCGCCGCCTTCGGCGCCTGCGCCGCGTCGATCGCCTGCGCGACGGCCACCGCGCTCATGTTGACGATGCCGCGCACGGTCACGGCGTTGGTCAGCACGTGCACGGGGGCGCGCATGCCGACCAGGATCGGGCCCACCGGCGTGCCGTCGGCCAGCATCTTGAGCGCGTTGTAGGTGATGTTGGCCGCGTCGAGCGACGGCATCACGAACAGGTTGGCGGGGCCGCGGAAACAGGCGTCGGGAAACACCCGGCTGCGGATCTCCTCGGAGACCGCCGCATCGGCCTGCATCTCGCCCTCGGCGGCCAGTTCCGGGGCGCGTTCGCGCAGGATGCGCAACGCCTCGCTCATCTTGCGCGCCGAGGCGTTGTCGGTGCTGCCGAAGTTCGAATGCGACAGCAGCGCGATACGCGGCGTCATGCCGAACCGTTGCACCACCCGCGCGGCCATCACCGCCGTCTCGGCGATGTGCGTAGGCGACGGGTCTTCGGTGACGTGGGTGTCGGTGAGGAAAAACGAGCCCCTGGGGGTGATCAGCAGGGTCACCGCCGAGCAATCGCTGAACTCATCGCGCAGGCCGATGATGTTGCGCAGGTATCCGAGGTGGCGCTGATAGCCGCCCTGCACGCCGCAGATCAACGCATCCGCCTCGCCGCGGCGCACCAGCAGCGCCGCCAGCGCCGTGTTGCGTGTGAGGACCACGGCGTGCGCATAGGCTGGCGTCACCCCGCGCCGGCACATGAGGTCGTGGTAGTCGTCCGCGTAGGCGTCGACGTGGGGGTTCTCGCGCGGATCGAGGACCTCGACGTCGGTGCCGATGCGCAGTCGCAGGCCGAGATCGCGCACGTGCTGCTCGACGACGTCACGGCGGGCGATCACGATCGGGCGGCAGATGCCCTCGTCGATCAGCACGCGTACCGCGCTCAGCACCCGCTCCGACTCGCCCTCGGCGTAGACCACGCGCTTGGGATCCTGCGCCGCCTGGTCGAAGATCGGCTTCATCATCAGGCCGGAGCGGAACACGAACCCGCGCAGCTTGCGCTGGTATTCGCGAAAGTCCGTGATCGGCCGCGTCGCCACGCCGCTGTCCATGGCCGCCTGCGCGACGCGCGGCGGGACTTTCAGCATCAGCCGCGGGTCGAAGGGCTTGGGGATCAGGTACTCCTCGCCGAACTGGAAGCGCGCGCCACCGTAGGCGTTGGCCACGATGTCGGAGGACTCCGCCATCGCCAGGTCCGCGATCGCCTCGACGCAGGCGATCTTCATTTCCTCGTTGATGTCGGTCGCGCCTACGTCCAGGGCGCCGCGGAAGATGAACGGGAAACACAGCACGTTGTTGACCTGGTTCGGGTAGTCCGAGCGCCCGGTGGCGATGATGGCGTCGTCGCGCACCGCCTTGATCTGCTCGGGCAGGATCTCCGGCACCGGGTTGGCGAGCGCCAGGATCATCGGCCGCTTCGCCATGCGTGCGACCTGCTCGCCCGCCAGCACGCGCGGCGCCGACAGGCCGAGGAAGACGTC
>JBFJWO010000543.1:0-2930 GCA_041623575.1 Gammaproteobacteria bacterium | reverse complement strand
GGGCTCGGCGATATCGGGCCCGAGGCCGGCAAGCCGGTGATGGAGGGCAAGGCCGTCCTCTTCAAGCGGTTCGCCGGCATCGACGTGTACGATATCGAATTGAACGCGCCCGACGTCGAGACGTTCTGCACCGTGGTGCGGGCGATGGCGCCGACTTTTGGCGGAATCAACATCGAGGACGTCAAGGCGCCGGATTGTTTCCTGATCGAGGGATTTCTCTGCCAGGCGCAGGCCGTTGCGGATCGCGGCCGCGACGCAGATCGCGGTGCCGTGCTGATCGTCGTGGAACACCGGGATGTTCATGCGCTCGCGCAGGCGCCGTTCGATCTCGAAGCACTCCGGCGACTTGATGTCCTCGAGGTTGATGCCGCCGAAGGTCGGCTCCAGCGTCGCCACGGCGTCGACCAGGCGGTCCACGTCCAGCGCGTCGAGCTCGAGGTCGAACACGTCGATGCCGGCGAACTTCTTGAACAGCGCCGCCTTGCCTTCCATCACCGGCTTGGCCGCCAGCGGCCCGATCGGGCCCAGCCCCAGCACGGCCGTACCGTTGGTGACGACCGCCACGAGGTTGCCGCGCCCGGTGAGTCCGACCGCCTCGGCGTTGTCGGCGACGATGGCATTGCAGGCGGCCGCCACGCCCGGCGAATACGCCAGCGCGAGGTCGCGTTGGGTCACGATCTTCTTGGTGGCCACGACCTCGAGCTTCCCGGGGACGGGGTAGCGGTGGTAGTCGAGGGCTGCCTGGTGTAGTTCTTCGCTCATGCACGGCTCCTTCGGGCGCTTCGACACGGACCCGCCCACAGCGACGGGCTGTGGGCGGGCGCGGCGAAATCGGGGTGGACGGCAGGAATCTAACACGTTGCCGGTGCAAATACCCACCGTGCGCGGGGCGAGCGCGGGGGCCAAAAAAAAGCCCCGCGGGGAGCGGGGCTAAGCAGTTTGGACCACCGAAGGAACCCCGCCGTCGCTGACTGGTAGCGGCACCGGGGCTGGCAGGGGACAAAGCATGGGGCGTGCCAGCGCTCGCTGCGCACGCTGTAAGCGGGTCGAGCCCCGCGAGCCGTCAGAGATCCGTCTCCGGGGCTGGCGGCCGTCAAGCGACTGGCGTCAGTTTTCGGGGCGACTGGACGGTAGGTGTCGTAATAGTTGACAATTTTGGCTCTTGTGAGGCCCGACACGGCTTTCAGCACTCATGAACCCGAAACTACGTGCGATTCGCCGTCAGTTGGCGCTCGGGAAAAGCCGGGACTGGATCATGCGCAACCTCAAGGCCTCCGATCGCGAAATCCGCAAAGCCCGCTCGACCATGACCGGGCCGCGCAAGGCCATCCCCTGACCGTCGCCGGCGGTCCGTCCCGGGATGCCTAGAGCGTACTCGAGCGCACGTCCCGCCCGCCTTGGCCCCGGATTTGACCTCGAAACCAGAGCGCCATGACTGACGCACGACGGCGTCGGCTTCCCGCGCAACCTGCCGGGCCGGCGGGCAGCGGGCACCCCGAACGCACGCTAGCACTGTTCTTGCTTGGCGTTGGGGTCAGGCGGCCAGGTCACGGCAGGCGCCCGCGCGGCGGTGCCGTGCCGCCACCCCGCCGACCGGCCGTCACAGGGAGAGACCCATCAGGCTCAACAGCGCAGAAGGACGATTACAGGTGCTGAAACCCGCTACCGGTGCGCAGCCGCTCGGTGACGTGCTGGCCGTGCTCGCACTGGGCGTGGTGTGCTACGCCGCGGCGTACCTGGGCCTGCGCCTGAGCACCACCGCAAGCATCGTGACACCGGTCTGGCCGGTCGCGGGCATCGCCTTCGCGGCGCTCTACCGCTACGGCTATCGGCTCTGGCCCGGACTGTTCATGGGCGTGCTCGCGGCGCTGGCCCACGCCCTGGGCCACGCCCAGTTGCCGCTCGCGAGCACTTACCTGCTGATCGTCGGGCCGAGCGCGGTGGTGACGCTGGAGGTACTCGGCGCCGTATGGCTGGTGAGACGCGCGCTCGCCGGCGAAGCCCTGCTCGCCAGCCCGTCCAACCTGTTCGGCTTCGCCGCGGTCAGCGTGCTGGCCAGCGCGCTGGCCGCCGCCGCCACCCTGCTGCTGGTGCGCGTCAGCGGCTGGGAGCCGGGTTACGGCGCGCTGACCCTCTGGCTCACCCAGTGGCTCGGCGATCTCGCGGGGTTGCTGCTGCTGACGCCGGCCTTGCTGGCGGGCGGCGCGCAGTTCTCGGTGGCGTGGACGCGCGCGCGAACGATCGAAGCCGGCGCCGCCCTGGTGCTGACCTTCGTCGCCGCCCAGGTCCTGTTCGGCGTGTGGTTCACCGGCCTGCTCTCCTCGCCCATGCCGCTGCCGATCGTGCTGTGCCTGCTGTGGGTCGCCATCCGCTTCGGCCTGCGTGAGCTGTCACTGGCGATGCTCGTGTTCGCCGTCGTGGCGCTGCACGCGACCCTGGTCGGCGCCGGGCCCTACCCGGCCGAGCAGCTGGCCGACTCGGTGCTGCGCACGCTGGCCTTCGTGATCGTGGTGGCAGCGGGCTTGTTCGTGCTCGGGGCGGCGTTACTGCAGAGCCGCCGCGACAGTGCCGCCTTGCGCGACATGAACAACAACCTCGAGCAGCGTGTGCGCCAGCGCACGGCCGATCTCGCCAACGCCAACAAGGAACTGCAGCGCTTCCGCGACCGGCTGCAGGAGCTGGTCGTCGAGCGGACCGCGGACCTGGAGCTCGCGAAAACCGAGATCGAATCGTTCAGCTACTCGGTGTCGCACGACCTGCGCTCGCCGCTGCGCGCCATCGACGGCTACAGCCACGCCCTGCTCGAGGACTACGGCGATCGGCTCGACGAGCGCGGGCGGGACTACCTGTTGCGTTCGCGCGCCGCCAGCCAGCGCATGGGCGACCTGATCGACGACGTGCTGCTGCTCTCGCGCGTCACGCGCCACGAG
>JBFJWO010000542.1:0-2955 GCA_041623575.1 Gammaproteobacteria bacterium | reverse complement strand
TCGCGCGCTATCGACCACGCAGGAAGGCGCCATGGCGGGACCACTCAGCGGATACCGGATCGTCGACCTGACCAGCATGCTGTCGGGGCCGTGGGCGACGTCGATCCTCGGCGACCAGGGCGCGGACGTGATCAAGGTCGAAGTGCCGGGCCGCGGCGACCACACGCGCTCGCTCGGCAACCGCAGCGGCGGGCTGCCGGCCGGGTTTCTCAACATCAACCGCAGCAAGCGCTCGCTGACCCTGGACCTGAAACACCCGCGTGGCAAGGCGGTGCTGGAGAAACTGGCGGCGGGCGCGGACGTGCTGGTGCAGAACTTCCGGCCCGGCGTGGTCGAGCGTCTCGGCATCGGCGAAGCCGACATCCGCCGGCACGCGCCGGGCATCGTCTACGTGTCCATCTCCGGGTTCGGCGAGCGCGGCCCGCTCGCCGGCAAGCCGGTGTACGACCCGATCATCCAGGCGCTCTCCGGGCTGACCACGGTGCAGGCAGGCTCCGACACCGCCCGCCCGCGGCTGGTGCGCACCGTGCTGCCCGACAAGCTGACCGCGGTGGTCGCCGCCCAGGCCATCACCGCCGCGCTGCTCGCGCGCGAGCGCAGCGGCGAGGGTCAGCACGTGCGCCTGTCGATGCTCGATGCGGTGCTGAACTTCCTGTGGGCGTCGGACATGGGCGGGCAGACCTTCCCCGAGCGACCCGTCGAGAGCCAGGCCGCGGCGAGCTTCATCGACCTGATCTACGAGACCCGTGACGGTTACATGACCGTCTCGACCATGACCGACCGCGAATGGGCGGCGCTGGCGCGCGCGTTCGAGCGCCCCGAGCTGGCGGACGACGCGCGCTTTGCCACGCCCGAGGCGCGCGATCGCAACGTCGACGAGCGCCTGTCGCTGGTGCAGGAGGTGCTGCGCGCTCGCACCACCGTCGAGTGGCTGGCCATCTTCGAGCGCGAGGACGTGCCCTGCGCGCCGGCCCTGACCCGCCGCGAGGTCATCGAACACCCGCAGGTGCTGGCGAGCGGGATCGTGGTCGAACTCGATCACCCGGTCGCCGGGCGCCTGCGCCAGGCGCGCACCGCGGCGCGTTTCGAAGGCACGCCGCCGGACCTCGGGCAGGGTGCGCCGTGCCTCGGGGAACACAACGACGAGATACTGCGCGAGCTCGGCTACGCCCCGGCGCAGATCGACGAGCTGCGCGTGCTCGGCGCGCTGGGTACGGAGACCCGCGACACGCCGCGCACCCGCGAATCGGCGCGACGCCGGTGATCGACTTCCACTACTGGCCGACGCCGAACGGCTGGAAAGTCGCCATCGCGCTGGAGGAGATGTCACTCGCCTACCGGCTGGTGCCGGTGAACATCGGGCGCGGCGAGCAGTTCGAGCCGGCGTTCGAGCGCATCAGCCCCGCCAACCGCATGCCGGCGATCGTCGACCACGAGCCGCCGGGCGGCGGCGAGCCGTTCGCCCTGGCCGAGTCGGGCGCGATCCTGCGTTATCTCGCGGAGAAGAGCGGGCGGTTCTTTCCGCGCGAGCCGCGTCGTCGCCACGAGGCGGAGCAGTGGCTGATGTGGCAGATGAGCCAGCTCGGGCCGATGCTGGGCCAGCACGGACACTTCGCGCTCTACGCGCGCGAGAAGATCCCCTACGCCGTCGATCGTTATCGCCGCGAGGTACTGCGCCTGTTCGGTGTGCTGGACAAACGCCTGACCGGGCGCGAGTACGTGTGCGACGAGTACGGCATCGTCGACATGGCGTGCTGGCCCTGGGTGCTGACCTACAAGAGCCAGCGGATCGATCTCGCCGGGTTCGCCAACGTGCGCCGCTGGTACGATGCGCTCAAGACCCGCCCGGCCCTGCGGCGCGGCTACGACCTGCTGAAGGACAGGCGTTCGCGACGCGGCGACGAGGCGCCCGACGAGCAGGCCCGCGTGCACCTGTTCGGGCAGGGCGCGGGCCCCGCAGAACGTTGAGCGCGCCGCGACGCCGGTAACGACTCCAGCGCGCCGGCCCGACGATGGGAGGAAACATGCCCGCGAAGTTGTCCCGCCACCCGGTGCACCTCGGGCGCGGCGCGTCTGCCTGCCGCGAACCCGAGTTCACCGGGCTCGACTGGTACGCCGCCTACGGGGCGCGTCATGCCGCGGACGGCGCGGAAGGCCGGCTGGTGTCGATGCACACCTTCGATGCGTCCTGGGACAGCTGGGAAGTGCACCCGCGCGGCAGCGAGGTGGTGATCTGCACCGCCGGCGAACTGACCCTGGTGCAGGAGATCGACGGCGAGCAGGTGCGCACGACCCTGCGCGCGGGCGAGTACGCGATCAACGCCCCCGGCGTGTGGCATACCGCGGACGTCGAAGGCAGCGCGAGCGCGGTGTTCATCACCGCCGGTCTCGGTACCGAGATCCGCGAGCGCCGCCGCGGCGCAACGGGCAGCCGGTGAACGCACACCCCCGCCGCCGCTTGCCTTGCCCGGCCGGGAACCGGGTCCGGTAAATGGCGCGTGCACGCGATCTCGGGCTCGATTTCAGCGGCGAGACCGGGCCGCTGAACGCCATCACCGACGTGCCCGGCGTGCAGGTGGGCCAGACCACGCGCCTCGAGGGCGAGGGCGGATTGCGCCCCGGCGCGGGCCCGGTGCGCACCGGCGTCACGGCCGTCCTTCCGCACGGGCACGCCGCCGAGCCGCGCCCGGTCTGGGCGGGCATCCACGCCTTCAACGGCAACGGCGAGATGACCGGTTCGCACTGGGTGCGCGACGGTGGCTACCTGGTCGGCCCGGTCTGCATCACCAACACCCATAGCGTCGGCATCGTGCACCACGCGGCCACGCGCTGGTCCATCCGCCAGTACCGCGCCGCCTGGGGCGAGGAGCACGTGTGGGCCATGCCGGTGGTGGCCGAGACCTACGACGGCCTGCTGAACGACATCAACGGCCAGCACGTCACCGAGGCCGACGC
>JBFJWO010000541.1:0-2957 GCA_041623575.1 Gammaproteobacteria bacterium | reverse complement strand
GAGTACCTCGCGCGGGTGATTTTCGACGCCGACACCGGCGGCGTCCGCCAGGCCTACCCGGACACGGTGGTGGGCACCGATTCGCACACCACCATGATCAACGGCGTGGGCGTGCTCGGCTGGGGCGTCGGCGGCATCGAAGCCGAGGCGGCGATGCTAGGGCAGCCGATCTCGATGCTGATCCCGAAAGTCGTGGGCTTCGAGCTGACCGGCACCCTGCCCGAAGGGGCGACCGCCACCGACCTGGTGCTGACGGTGGTCGAGATGCTGCGCCGCCACGGCGTGGTCGGCAAGTTCGTGGAGTTCTTCGGCGACGGCCTCGACCACCTGCCGCTGGGCGACCGCGCCACCATCGCCAACATGGCACCGGAGTACGGTGCCACCTGCGGGCTGTTCCCCATCGACGAGGAGACGCTGCGCTACCTGCGCCTCACCAACCGCGACGCGGGGCAGGTCGCGCTGGTCGAGGCCTACGCCCGCGAGCAGGGCATGTTCCGGGTCCCGGGGCAGGCGCCGGCCCGCTACAGCGAGGGCCTGTCGCTCGAACTCGGCACGGTGGTGCCGAGCCTGGCCGGGCCGAAGCGACCGCAGGACCGCGTGCCCCTCAGCGTGTCCAAGCCGTCGTTCGAAAAAGCCATTGCCGACATCAAGCGCGAGCGCGCCATCGAGGGCAAGGGCCCGGTGCGCACCTCGCTCGGCGGGCAAACCGTCGAGATCGCCGACGGCGCGGTGGTGATCGCGGCGATCACCTCGTGCACCAACACCTCCAACCCGAGCGTCATGCTGGCCGCCGGCCTGGTGGCGCAGAAAGCGGTCGCGCGCGGCCTGCAGGTCAAGCCGTGGGTCAAGACGTCGCTGGCGCCGGGCTCGCTGGTGGTCACCGGCTACCTCACCGACGCCGGGCTGATGGAGCCGCTGGAAGCGCTCGGCTTCCACGTGGTCGGCTACGGCTGCACCACCTGTATCGGTAACTCCGGGCCGCTGCCCGCGCCGGTGTCCAAAGCGATCGCCGACGCCGACCTGGTGGCGGTATCGGTGCTCTCGGGCAACCGGAACTTCGAGGGCCGCGTGCACCCGGAGGTGCGCATGAACTACCTGGCGTCGCCGCCGCTGGTGGTCGCCTACGCCATTGCCGGGCGCATGGATATCGACCTCTACGCCGAACCGCTGGGCGAGGACGCGTCCGGCCAGCCCGTCTACCTCAAGGACGTCTGGCCGTCGCAGCAGGAGATCCAGGAGGCGATCGCCGCCAGCGTGACCGCGGAGAAGTTTCGCGACAGCTACGCCAACCTGTTTGCCGGCGAGGCGAACTGGACCAACCTCGAGGCGGGATCGGGCAACCAGTACGGCTGGCGGGCGGACTCGACCTATGTCAAGAACCCGCCTTATTTCGAGGGCATCCGCCTGGCCCCGGAGCCGCCGGCGGCCATCGCCGATGCGCGGGTGCTGGCGGTGCTCGGCGACTCGGTCACCACCGATCACATCTCGCCGGCGGGCTCCATCAAGGCGGACAGCCCGGCGGGCGCATACCTGCAGGCGCACGGCGTGAAACCGGCGGACTTCAACTCCTACGGGTCGCGGCGCGGCAACCACGAGGTCATGATGCGCGGCACCTTCGCCAACATCCGGCTGCGCAACAAGCTGGCGCCGGGCACCGAGGGCGGCGTGACCACGCACCTGCCGAGCGGCGAGCAGATGTCGATCTTCGACGCCGCCATGAAGTACCAGGCCGAAGGCGTGGCGAGCATCATTCTCGCCGGCAAGGAATACGGCTCCGGGTCCTCGCGCGACTGGGCCGCCAAGGGTCCGCGACTGCTCGGCGTGCGGGCGGTGATCGCCGAGAGCTACGAGCGCATCCACCGCTCCAACCTGGTCGGCATGGGCATCCTGCCGCTGCAGTTCCGCGACGGCGAGAGCGCCGAGTCGCTGGGCCTGAGCGGGCGCGAGACCTTCACCATCTCGGCACTCGGCGAGGGCGCCGGGGGCGAGGTGACCGTCAGTGCCCGGGGCGAGGACGGAAAAGAGAAAAGGTTCCAGGCGCGCGTGCGCATCGACACCCCGCAGGAAGTCGAGTACTACGCCAACGGCGGCATCCTGCACTACGTGTTGCGCAAGCTGGCCGCCTGAGGCCGCCAGGTTCGGGACGCCGCGCCGCGGCGCCCGCCCCCCCGGGGAGAGCGTTGCAGGAACCCGATCGCGAGGCGCAGGTCCGCGCCCTGCGCGAGGACTTGACCGTAGAGGTCGACGTGCGCGCGGTGAAGCTTCGCCTGGCCAGCACCTGGGGGCTGTTCTCGCCGCGTGCGGTGGACGCCGGGACGCGGCTGCTGCTGCAACACGTCGAGGTCGGCGAGAGCGACGATTGCTGCGACCTCGGCTGCGGTTACGGGGTCATCGGCCTGGTCCTGGCGAGCCTGGCGCCGGGCGGGCGCACGACCCTGCTGGACAAGGACTTCGTGGCGGTGGAGTACGCCCGGCGTAACGCCGAACGCAACCGTATCGGCAACGCGCGCGCCCTGCTCAGCAACGGTTTCGACGGGCTCGACGACGACACCTTCGACGTCATCGCCACCAACCTGCCGGCCAAATCGGGCAAGGAACTCTACCGGATCATGTTCCACGACGCGGCCGCGCGACTCGCGCCGGGCGGGCGGTTCTACGTGGTGAGCCTCAGCGCCCTGCGTCATTTCGTGGCGCGCGAACTCGGCGCCGTGCTCGGCAACTGCCGCAAGCTCAAGACCAGCGGGCAATACACCCTGGCACTGGCCGTCAGGGAATGAGCGGCTCTACATCGCGGCCAGCACGCCTAGCCCCACGAACACCGCCGGGGCGATCTCGAGCACCCTGAGGTGCAACTCGCCGTCCGCCTCGTGGCGTACCACCTCGGCCAGGAAACTGCCCGTCTCGGCGCGCCCGGCGCCGGGTGGCAGCACGATCGTCCCCTCGAGCCGGGTGCCCGG
>JBFJWO010000540.1:0-2967 GCA_041623575.1 Gammaproteobacteria bacterium | reverse complement strand
CTCGACCGGCGCCGGTTGCGCCACCGTCGCCCGGGCGCCGGCCGGCGTAACGTCCGACGCCCCCGCCCGTGCGGGCTGCGCTGGTGCGGGTGGCAGGCGCGGTGCAACCGCGGGCAGCGCGGCCGCAGCGGTTGTCGTCGCCGCTTCGGCGTCGGTTGCCTCGGGCGCCACGGTATCGCGCCCGCTCAGCGCCAGCGAGGCGCGCACGCCGGACAACTGGCCCACCAGCAAGGCGTCGCGCTCCTGGTAGAAAGCGTAGCCGCCCATGGACAGGGCGCCGAGCACCACGATCACCGCGCCGAGGTAGTGCAGCAGGCGCCGCGCCCGTTCGCCGGGAAACGGGGTCTTGCTGTCGAACACGCAGCGCGCCACCCGTTGCGTGTCGACGCCTTCCTCGCCGTAACCGGCCACCGCTTCGGCATGCGACAACGGCGGGCGGTAATCCGCGGGGTCTTCGGCCGCGACGCGCGGCAGCGGCTCCGGGGACGGGCCTTCGTGCGGGGCCGCTTCGAGGCCGGCCTCGGCGAACATCTCGTCGGTGATCGCCAGGCGCTGCCCGGTGCGCCGCTGGATGCGCTCGTCCTCCTGCTGGCGCTTGGCGTCGGCGGCCTTCTTGAGGGCTTCGAGCAGCAGGCTCATGGGGTGGGCGACCCGGTGCCGCGCTCAGGGTTCGCCCGGCCCGGCCGCATCGGCGCCGTCGGCCTGCGGCAGGAACTGGCGAAAGTCCGAAAGGTCCGCGTTGATGTCGGCCACCGAGATCACGCGCGGGCGCAGGAACACGATCAGCTCGGTCTTCACGATCTGGTCGTTGCGGTAGCGGAATACCGGCCCGATCAGCGGCAGGCTCGACAGCAGCGGCACGCCCGAGGTCTGGCGATCGACCTTGTCCTGCATCAGGCCGCCGATCACCGCGGTCTGGCCGGAATCGACGCGCAGCATGGACTCCATCTCGCGCACCTGGATCTCGGGGATCGGGCTCTCGACGTCGGCGTTGGCGAGTTCGGGGTTGGGATCGTTGACGAACCCGAGGATGCGCGAGATGGTCGGGCGCACGTTGAGAATCACTTCCTCGGCGGCGCTGATGTAGGGCGTGACGTTCATCACGAAACCCACCGGTACGGTGTGCACCGTGGTCTCGAAGGTGTCGTCGGTGATGGTGTCGGTGGTGGTGCGTTGCACACGGGTGGTGAAGTAGACACGGTTGTCCACCACCTTGAGGATGGCCGTCTGGTTGTTCAGCGCAATGATCTTGGGGCTGGAGAGGACCTGCACGTCGCCGAACTGCTCCAGCGCCCGCAGGGTGGCCGTCACTTCGCCGTCGCTGTTCGATCCGCTGTAGCCGAAAGCAAAGAACGGCGCCGCCGCGAGGTTGGCCCCGAGCAGGCTCTGCTGGATGTCGACGTCGACGTCCGCGCCGAGGATGCGCCAGTCGATGCCGGCCTGGAAGGTGTCGTTCAGGGTCACTTCGACCACCGTCGCCTCGATCAGCACCTGCCGGCGGGCGCTGGCCGTGACCTGGTCGACGTAGCGCTGGATCTCGGCATGCTGGCGGGCGGTGGCGCGGACCGTGAGGTAGCCCGCCTCGCGATTGACGATGATGGTGCTGTTGCCCTGCACCTCGCGGTCCTGGCCGCTCGCCAGGTCCTCGATGCCGATCAGCGCGGCGACGTTCACCACCAGCGTGTCCCAGAAGGCGTTGTTCGAACGGTTCTCGACGCGCGTCTCGGAGTTGTTGCCCGAGGCGCCGGCCGCGCCGTCCGTCGAGCCTACCGTGCCGATCTGCGTGGCGAGGTCCACCCGGCTGACGCTGGTGCGTTGCATGTTGAGGTAGTCGATGGGGTAGGTCTGCAGGTGCGGCGTGTCGGCGGCGATCAGCAGGTGCTCGCCCTGCAGTCGATAGCGGATCGGCACCTGCAGGGCGACCCGGTCGAGGATCTGCAGCAGGGTCTGGTCGATGGCGTTGAGCGTCACCCGCCCCTCGATGCCGCCGGCGATGTCGATATTGACCGCGGCGTCGCGCGCCAGGGCGAACAGCAGGTCGCTCACCTCGACGCCGTTGACCACCACGGTATAGGTTTCCACCTCCGCCGCCACGGGTTGCGGCGGCGGCAGGAGCACGCTCGCGCTGACCGCCGGGATGGGCGCCGCCGACGGAGCCTGCTCGGCCGCGGGCGCTTCGCCGGCCTGCAGGTGCGCCGGGGAGGGCTTGGGCGGATTCGACGCCCCGCAGCCGGCGAGCCAGACGCAGATCGCGAGCGCCGCCAGGCAGCGCCCGTATTCGCCGCGAGTCCTCAGCCTTGTATCTCCTCGCGCAAACGCCGCACCGTGCGCAGAAAAGGACGATTCTGCCTCAGCACATCCGGCAATGCATCGATCGCCGCCAGCGCCTCGTTGCGCGTGGCGTAGTCTTTGTACAGGACGCCGAACATCGACTGCTGGTTGATGCGCGTCTCGTACACGTAGACCTTGTCCAGTTCGATGGTCTCGGCCAGCGAGCGCAGGTCGCTCGCCAGGCGCTTGCCGTCGGACACCGTCAGCAACTGGATACTGTAGTGCTGGTCCGGGACCGCCCGCACCCAGTCGCGCGCCGCTTCCAGCCAGCCCTTCAGCGTGTACTCGTCCAACCCCTGCGGCTCATCGGGTACCGGCTTGGGCGGCGGGGACGGTTTCGGCAGAGCGCCCTGGCCGAGGTCGGCCCTCGCGACGACCGGCGTGGGAGACGGCGCCGACGTTGCCGGTGGCTTGTCACCGCTCGCTCGTTCCCCGGGTTCGGGCGCGACACCCGCGAGGCCGGCGACGACCTCCGTCCCGCTGCCGGGGGGCGCGGGCACGCCGGCCGCTGCGCCCGCCGGCGCATCGTGCGCACGCGGCAGGCCCGCCTGCAGCGCGACCCAGGCGGCGGTACCGGCCAGCGCCCCCAGCGCCAGGCCGGCCAGCGGGTAGGCCATGCGCCACGGGAAACGACCG
>JBFJWO010000539.1:0-3005 GCA_041623575.1 Gammaproteobacteria bacterium | reverse complement strand
CGGTGCCGTCGGTGCGATAGAACCCGCCCCGCGAGCCCTTGTTGCCCAGGTGTCCCTCGCGGATCATCCGCTGCATCACCGGCAACTCCGCGGCCACCGCATGGAAGGCATCGTCGGGCGGCAGGATGGCGACCAGGCTCCTCACCACGTCGCGCATGAGGTCGATGCCGATCAGGTCGTAGAGGCCGAACACGCCGGTCTTGGGTATGCCCATCGGGCGACCGAACACCGCGTCGGCGGCTTCCGGCGTGAGGCCCATGCGCAGCGCCTCGTGCAAGGCGGTCTGGATCGCGAACACCCCCACCCGGTTGCCGAGGAAACCCGGCGTGTCGTTGCAGACCACGATGCCCTTGCCCAGTCGCTCCTCGCAGAACCGCTCGAGGGCCTCGATCACCGGCGCGCGCGTGGCGCGCCCGCGCACCAGTTCGAGCAGGCGCATGAAGCGCACCGGGTTGAAGAAATGGGTGATGGCGAACTCGGCACGGAACGCCTGCGCCATGTCCTCGACCAGCAGCGAGATGGGGATGGTGGAGGTATTGGAGGACACGATCGAGCCGGGCTTGCGCACCGCGTCGATCTGCTTGTAGAGCGCTTTCTTGACGTCCAGGCGCTCGACCACCGCCTCGGCGATCCAGTCCACCTCGCCGAGGCGGTGCAGGTCGTCTTCGATGTTGCCGATACGGATGCGCGCGGCGAAGTCCTCGCGCAGGAGGCCCGGCTGGCGCTTGTCGAGCAGGCGTTCTATCGCGCGCCGGGCCACGGCGTTGCGGTCGTCGCCGTCGCCCGCCACGTCGAGCAGCAGCACCTCGACGCCGGCATTGGCCAGCTGCCCGGCGATGCCGAGCCCCATGGTGCCGGCCCCGATCACGGCCGCGCGCTCTATGTCGTACATGTGCTTCGCCTGACCTCCCGCCCCGGGTCGCCCCGGCCAAGCGGCGAAGGATGGCAAGCCGGCCGGTGGATGGCAAGCCGGATCGCGCCGGGACCGCCGGCGCTGATCCAGATCATGGCGACGGCGCGCCGCTCCTGTACTAGTACCCACGGGTGGCGAGTACACCCGTACGGTGGCGCCGCACGAGGAGACGACGTTGAATACCGAGATCATCAAGGCATCCTGGAACGCGATGGCCGGGCAGCGCATGGAGTTCGTCGAGGCTTTCTACGCGCGCCTGTTCGAAAGCTACCCGCAGTACCGGGCGATGTTTCCGCAAGACCTCGGCCCGCAGCGCGAGCGCATGATCGAGATGATCGGGTCGCTCGCGCAGTTCGCCGACCACGTCGACCTGCTTCAGCCCTACCTCGGCCACGTGGGTTTCCAGCATCGCCGGACCGGGATCCGGGCGGCGGACGTCGAGAATTTCAAACAGGTGTTCCTCGACACGCTCCCCGCCGCGCAAGACGCGACCGCCCGCCAGGCCTGGGAAGAGGCGTTCGACGAGGTGATCATCCCGCTGTTCGACGAAGGTCTCGAGCGCGGGCGCGACGCGCTCTGAGCTGCGCCGGGCCGTGACGGCCCGGGGACAGGTCCCCGCACGCTGCCGGCGTCCGGGGGCAGGTCGATGCGTTGCACGGGCGCAGTCGCGCCCGCTCGGCCGCGTGCCCACCGTACACCGGCGGCCTCGGCCTCTCACGCCGGCGCCGCGCAAACACCGTGCGTCGACGGACAACCACTTCGTGTGCGCCTTCACCCGCACCAACAATCTCGGCCCGCCGGTGCGCGGCGAGCCGTCGCCGGAGGTGCTGGCGTTCGAGGGCGACAACCGCCAGGAGATGGTCTTCGCCCGCTTTCGCGGCGAGTCGGTGTGCGATTTCGAGCACACCCTGGCGAGCTACCGTTCGCAGCTGGCCGGCGCCGAGATCGACATCCCGAGGAAAGTGCAGAAGCAGCGGCTGAAGTTCCTCGAGGCATGGTTCAAGGCGGCTTGCGATGACGACGACGATGAGCCGTTCTTCAGCAGCTGGTCGATACTGGTCGATCGCTTCGGCACCGGCGGGATGTCGCGGCAGCTACGCGAGATACGCCGGGATCACGTTTCGCCGTCTACGTCACAGGCGCGCCTGACCCCGACCGGGCGGCACAGCCCGGCTGATCATCGAAAACGCTCGGCCAGGTGCGCGTACACGGCGCGCAGGCCCATCGCCTCGCCACCTTCCGGGCGGCCGGGGCGGGCACGGATGTTCCAGCCCATGATGTCGAAATGCGCCCACGGGATCGACTCGCCGACGAAGCGCTCGAGGAACAGCGCGGCGGTGATCGCCCCGCCGTAGGGCACGGAGCCGGCGTTCTGGATGTCGGCGACCTTGCTCTCGATGAACGCGCGATACGGTGCGTGCAGCGGCAGTCGCCACACCGGGTCGTCGCACGTGAGGCCCTGCTCGAGGATGCCCTGCGCTAGCGCGTCGTCGTTGCAGAACATCGCCGGCAGCTCGGTGCCGACCGCCACCCGCGCGGCACCCGTCAGGGTCGCGAAGTCGACCATCAGCTGCGGCGCCGACTCGCTCGCGTAGGCCAGCGCGTCGCTCAGGATCACGCGCCCTTCGGCGTCGGTGTTGTCGATCTCCGCCGTGATCCCCTTGCGGGTGCGAATCACGTCGCCGGGACGGTAGGCGTTGCCGGAGATCGCGTTCTCGACCGCCGGCACGACCAGGTGCAGGCGCACCGGCAGCTTGCGGGTCATGACCAGTTGCGCCAGCGCGATCGCGTGCGCGCCGCCGCCCATGTCTTTTTTCATCAGCCGCATGCCGCTGGCCGGCTTGATGTCCAGCCCGCCGCTGTCGAAGCACACGCCCTTGCCGACGATCGCCACGCGCGGGTGCGAGGGATCGCCCCATTGCAGATCGATCAGGCACGGCGCCTGGGCCGCTGCACGGCCGACGGCATGGACGGCCGGAAAGTTGGTGCGCAGCAAGTCGTCGCCTGTCGTGACCGAACACGACGCGCCGAACTGCGTGGCCAGCTCCTCGCAGGTCGCGGCGAGTTGCGCGGGCGGCAACGCCTCGGTCGG
>JBFJWO010000538.1:0-3023 GCA_041623575.1 Gammaproteobacteria bacterium | reverse complement strand
GCGCCTCCTCGGCCGCGTCCTCGTTGCTCATGTCCGCCGTGTAGCGCGACGGCATCATCACCGCCTGTACCCGGGAGGCGCCCAGCGCGTCGACCGCGAGCGCCAGGGTGAGCGCGGAGTCGATCCCGCCCGACAGTCCGATCACCGCGCCCTCGAAGCCGTTCTTGTCCACGTAGTCACCCACCCCGAGGGTGAGCGCGCGGTAGATCTCCGCCGCCTCCGGGTCCGGGTCTGCGTCACCCGCCGCCCCGTCGCCGCCCGCGGCACGCCGCCGGGCCGCCTCGTCGAGCACCTCGAGCGCGCCGCCCGGCGCGACCCGCACCGAGAGCAACGCCTCCTCGAAAGCCGGGGCGCGCCCCACCAGCCGCCCGTCGGCGTCCAGCACCAGCGAGTCCCCGTCGAACACGAGCTCGTCCTGACCGCCGAACAGGTTGACGTACAGGACCGGCAGGCCGTTCTCGGCGATGCGCTCGCGCACCACCGCCAGGCGCTCGTCGACCTTGCCCAGGTGGTACGGCGAGCCGTTGATGTTGAGCAGCACCTCGGCGCCGGCGGCGGCGGCCTGGCGGGCGGGTCCGGGTTCCCAGATGTCCTCGCACACGGTGACGCCGCAGCGCACCCCGCCCAGCGCGACCACCAGCGGTTCGGTGCCGGGGCTGAAGTAGCGTTTCTCGTCGAACACCCCGTAGTTCGGCAGGCACTGCTTGTGATAGCAGGCTTCCTCCACGCCGGGGCCGAGCAGCAGGGCCGAGTTGTGCAGCCCGGCGGCGGTGCGCCGGGTGGTGCCGAGGAGAACCGGCAGCGGCAGGCGCGCGCGCAGTGCGTCGAGCGCGGCATCGACCCGGCTCTGCAGCTCCGAGCGCAGCACCAGGTCCTCGGGCGGGTAGCCGAGCAGCGCGAGTTCGGGGAACACCACCAGGTCGGGAGCGCGCTCCCGATGCGCGCGCCCGGCGACCTCCGCGATCAGGCGGGCGTTGCCCTCGAGGTCGCCGACCAGCGGGTTGATCTGGGCCAGTACGATGTGCATCGGCGCGTTTTTCTCCGCTTCGTGATCCCGGCGGGGGTGCAACGGCGCTATTTTCCGGGATAATGCGCCCGGCAGGCAAAAGTTCCCCGCAGCGACGTCACGCCGATGGCATCCACCTCCACCGCAACCCTGGTCCGCAGGGCCCTGTCCGAAGACCCCGACGCGTACACGTGGAAGCCGCTGCGCCTGCTGAATGCCTACCGGGTGTTCCTCGCCCTCACGCTGCTCGGGCTGACGATGCTCGGTTACCTGCCGCACCTGCTCGGGCGCGCGCACCCGCAATTGTTCCTGGTGGTCGTCGCGCTCTACCTGAGCGCGACGCTGGTGGCGGTGTGGTCGGGCGCGCGGCGCCGCCCGCCGTTCGAGGTCCAGGTCTACGCGCAGAGCTACGTGGACATCGTCGCGGTGGTGCTGTTGATGCACGCGAGCGGCGGGCTGGAGAGCGGGCTCGGCATGCTGCTGCTGGTCACCATCATGGCCTCGGGGCTGCTCATCACCGGGCGCATCGCCGTGCTGCTCGCGGCGCTCGCCGCGCTCGGCATCCTCAGCCAGCAGCTGTACTCGCACCTGACGCTGGGCCCGGCGGCGACCAGCTACCCGCAGGCGGGCCTGCTCGGGGCGACCCTGTTCGCGACCGCGTTCCTCGCGCTGCTGCTGACCCGCAAGGGACGGGAGAGCGCCGCGCTCGCCGAGCAGCGCGGCATCGATCTCGAGAACCTCGCCGAGCTGAACGAGCACATCATCGAACACATGGACTCCGGGATCCTGGTGGTGGACTCGCGCGGGCGGCTGCGGCTCGCCAACGACAGTGCCCGCCAGTCGCTCGGGCTGCCCACCGAGACCCGCAACGCGCCGCTGGAGCTGCTGGCGCCGCGCCTGGCCTTTTCCCTCGACACCTGGCGCGCCAACCCGTCGCAGGCGCCGCACGGCTTCAAGGAGCCCGACACCAGCGCCGAGCTGCGCCCGCAGTTCGTGCCGCTGGGCAACCAGGGCACGCTGGTGTACCTCGAGGACGCCTCGTTCATCAACCAGCAGCTCCAGCAGCTCAAGCTCGCCTCGCTGGGGCGGCTGACGGCGAGCATCGCGCACGAGATCCGCAACCCCCTGGGGGCCGTCAGCCATGCCTCGCAGCTGCTCGCCGAGTCCTCGGAGCTGGCCGCCCCGGACCGGCGCCTGACCCAGATCATCGACGAGCACTGCCGGCGCATGAACACCATCGTCGAGGACGTGCTGCAGCTCTCGCGCGGCGGTAACGTGAAACCGCAGCTCATCTCGCTCAACGACGAGCTGCAGCAGTCCGCCAGCCAGTACTGCGCCGGCGAGCGAATCGGCCACGAACGGATCCGCCTGGTGATCCCCGAGCAGCGGGTGCAGGTCTACGTCGACCCGAACCACCTGCGCCAGGTGCTCTCCAACCTGTGGAGCAACGCCCTGCACCACGGCGCCGGCAACGACCCGGAGCGCGAGGTCAGCATCACCACCACGATCGGGCGCCTCAGCGACACCGGCCACCCCTACATCGACGTGCGCGACGACGGCGTGGGGCTTGACGCCGACCAGGTGGAGGAGATCTTCGAGCCGTTCTTCACCTCGAGCAGCACCGGCACCGGGCTCGGGCTGTTCCTGGCGCGCGAGCTGTGCGAGTTCAACAACACCACCCTGAGCTACGTGCCTGGGTCCTCGGGCGCCTGCTTCCGCATCGCATTCAACAAGGACGTCGGCTAGGCCCGTGGGCACGGTGAGCGCATCGGTCACACCTGGCGCCCGGCTCAAACTTCGCCACCGCCGGCCGCTGTTGTAGGCGAGCTAGCACGAGAGCGACGGATGTCTGAACACATTGCCCTGATCGTCGACGACGAGCCCGCGATCCGCGAGCTGCTGGAGATCACTCTCGGGCGCATGGGCATCGACACCCAGGCGGCGGCCAACCTCGCCGAGGCCCGCCAGCTGCTCAAGAACCAGCGCTTCGGCGTGTGCCTGACCGACATGCGCCTGC
>JBFJWO010000537.1:0-3057 GCA_041623575.1 Gammaproteobacteria bacterium | reverse complement strand
GTGACCAGCATCAGCAGCGGGAAACGGCATTCCTGCACCATGGCCAGCAGGTTGACGCAGTTGCCGACCCCGCTCGACTGCATCAGCAACGCGCCTCGCTGCCCGCCGAGCCACGCGCCGGCGAGCACGGCGACGCCCTCCTGCTCGGCGGTCAACACCACCGATCGCATCGCGGGCTCGCCGCGGCACAGGTCGATCAGGCGGGCGTGCCCGGCGTCCGGCACGTAGGCCACCTGGCGCACCTGCGCGGCGCGCAGCACATCGAAGACCTGCTCGGGCCAGCTCGGCGGCGTGGGTTCGCTCACGTGCTCTCACCTCGGGTCGGGGTCACGGGTGAAGGTTATTACGGGTCTGTGAGAAAATCGTCAACCACGAGGCCGTCCGCGCCAGACCAGAACCCGAGGACCTCTGAGCGCCGCCGCGCCGGTGCACCCGACCCATGTTGACGCGAGCACAGGAAATCACCCAGGCCATCATCGAGCGCGGGGCACTGTCCAAGGTCGAAATCCAGCGCCTGTGGGGTATCGACGAGGACGACTACCTCGACCTGCAACGCGAGCTGGCGGGCGTGCGGGTGCTGCAACCCGGCCCGCGCGGGCGCGGCGGCTACGAAGCGCGCTACGCCCGCCCGCCCAAGCGCCCGGACGAATCGGCCGCGGTGGCCGCGTTCGAGCACGCGTGGCAGAACCTCGGGGTAGCGCGCCTGGCGGAACTGCTCAGCCACGCGCAGCTCGAAAAGTTGCTCGGCGACCTGGTCTACACGGTGCGCCGCGCCCGCCAGCAGATGACCGGCGAGGACCGCCGCGGGAACAAGCGCGAGCTCGCCTCGGCCCTGATCATCCAGCACGGCGTCGACTTGCTGCGCGACGCCGGTATCCGTCGCACCATCGGCCGCGCGAGCGGCACAACCGCACCGCGGCGCTGGCACCCGGGCAAGGGCTCGGCGCTGGAGTTCGCCGTCGCGGCCGGTTTCCCGGCGGAGTTCGCCGGCATCCCCTCGCCCGAGACGCCACCCGATTTCGAGTACCTGGAGGGGCGCTTCGATCTGCAACCGCTGCAGGACTTCCAGCAGGAGGTGCAGGGCGAAGTGCTGAAAGTGCTGCGCCGCCCCGGCGCGCGCGCCATCGTCAGCCTCCCCACCGGTGCCGGCAAGACCCGGGTGGCGGTGGACACCGTGCGCGACTGGTTGAGCGCGTGGCGGCGCGAGCACGAGGACGGTGGCCGCGTGGTGCTGTGGCTGGCACACACCGAGGAGTTGTGCGAGCAGGCGTTTACCTGCTTCAAGCAGGTGTGGGAAGGCTCGGCCGACGTCTGTCCGTTGATGCTGTTCCGCTTCTGGGGACGCTACACCCAGGACCTGATCGATCACCGCGAAAACCTTGCCGCCATGCACCGGCGCCCGACCGTGCTGATCTCCACCCCGCAGCGCATGGTGAACCTCATCGAGCAGCGCACGCCGCACGCGCTCGCCACCCTCGCCGACGTCCACCGCTTGTGCGCGTTGGTCATCGTGGACGAAGCGCACCGCGCCGCGGCACCGATGTATCGCACCATCCTCGCCAGGTTCGCCGGTGCCGCCGGCAACCCGGCGTTGCTCGGGCTGACCGCAACGCCGTTTCGCGCCGAGTATCTCCAGCACGACCCGATCGCGGGCACCCGCGAGTTGAAGAAGGTCTTCCGGCGCATCATCGAACCGCTGCAGACCCTAGGCGAGGACCCGCGCACCGAGTTGCAGAAGCGCGGCTACCTCGCCTCCCCGCTGTGGCGCGACATCAAGACCAAGACCCTGCTGCGCCCGCCGCCGCTGGACGACCCGCTGCACCTGACCAGCGAGGACATCGAACGGGTCGACTACGCCCTCAAGCTGCGCGCCGACAACTCGACCCGGCGCCTGACCGTGCTGGAGCACCTGCTCCCCATCTGCCGCCGCCGCGAGGCCACGGTGCTCTACTTCGGGCCGTCGGTGCTCGACGCCGAGTGCATGGCGTTCCTGCTGCGCCAGCAGGGGATCACCTCGGCCTTCGTCAGCGGCAAGACCCGCGACGTGACCCGGCGCCGGGTGGTCGAGGACTTCAAGAACGGCGACATCAGGGTGCTGTGCAACTGCGAGGTCCTGACCACCGGCTTCGATGCACCGCGCGTCACCCACGTCGTGATGGCGCGCCCGACGGTCAGCCAGGTGCTCTACGAGCAGATGGTCGGACGCGGCCTGCGCGGCCCGCGCTTCGGCGGCACCGCCGAGTGCGTGGTGCTCGACTGCGAGGACAACTACCGCGGCGACGCCAACCGCCCGGTGCTCGGTTACCGGCGGTTCCGCGAGGTGTGGAGTCCCGGGGGCCGGTTGCAGACGCTATCGGGGGCAGCCGGCAGTTGAAGCCGGTCGCGCCCGGCGCCGCCCGGCCCCTGCCCGACCCGAAACCTCTGTTAGCGGTTGTGGGGAACGCTCACGGTCGTCTCGGCGGGCGCCGAGGTGTTGCCGGAGGCGTCGGTGCACTCGACCGTCAGGGTGTAGACGCGCCCGTCGCGAGGGCCGGCGCGCTCGGCCCGCAGGTCGGCCGTGAGATCGCCGGTGATGAACCAGTCGGGCTCGGTGTTGCCGTCGCCGCGGCCGTTGACCGGTTCGTCGCTGGCGATGCCGACGATGGCGCACACCGGGTTCGGGTCGCAGGTGTCGGTCGCGACCACGTCGAGGGCGACCTCGACCAGCTTGTGGTTGGGCGGCCACAGGGAGTCGGGCGTGGCGGTGAGGCTCTGGATCACCGGCGGCGTGGTGTCGAACACGGTGACGTCGGCGGTGGACGCGTTGTCGGTGAGGTCGCTGTCGGGCGTCGATGACGCTACCGAGGCGGTGTTCGACACCAGCGTCCCGTCGGCAAGGGCGCAGCTCACCTCGCCGGTGATCTGCAGCAGCCGTTCCTCGCCCGCCGCGAGGTCGCCGAGGTCGCAGGTGACGGTCCCGCCCGCCTCGCTGCAGCCGGGCGCGGCGGAGACGAAGCCGATGCCGCCCGGCAGGGTATCGCTGACCACGGTGTCGAGCGCAACGTCGGGGCCGTCGTT
>JBFJWO010000536.1:0-3094 GCA_041623575.1 Gammaproteobacteria bacterium | reverse complement strand
GCGAAGAACAGCGCGGCGAGGAAGATGTTCATCAGCACGATGGTGGAGAACACCACCGCGATCAGGCCCGAGGTGAGCGTCTCGGTCGCCCAGTAGAGCACCACGTAGTTGAGGCCGAACAGGAACAGCCCCTGGGCGGCCATCCAGGCGTGCGCCCGGGCGTCGAAGCGCAGGGCCAGCCGGCGCCAGGCGCAGAAGCCGAGCAGCGCGAGCGAAGCCAGGGCGAAGCGATACACGACCGAGACCTCGGGCGCCACCACGCCGAGCTGGAACTTGATCGCGAACCACGTCGAGCCCCAGATGAGAACGGTCGCGAGGTACAGCGTGGTCGAGTGGCTGAGCATGGCGGGCGCAGTATAGCGTCCGCGCGAGCGCGGCCGGGGGCGTGTGAACAATTGTTGCGCCGAGTTGCCGAAGGGGCGCGCAACACCTAGAGTACGCGGCTCTTTTTTTATTGTTCGACACCACCCGGCAGCCGGGCGGGTCGCGACCGCGCGCCCGGCGCGCGCACGACCGACGGCCGACCGGTTGCCCAAAAGGACCACACCATGAACGAACTGATGCAGACCGACTGGCTGGATCTCTACATCATTCCGTGGGCGATCAAGATCGCGCTCGCGATCGCCATTTTCATCATCGGGCGCTGGGTCGCCAGGCTGTTCACCAAGGTGATGCGCAACGCCCTGACCCGGGCCAACACCGACCCGATGCTCACCAAGTTCCTGGGCAACATCGCCTACGGCGTGCTGATGGTGGCGGTCGTGCTCGCCGCGCTGGACAGCCTCGGGGTGAGCATCACCTCGCTGCTGGCCGTCCTCGGTGCCGCCGGCCTCGCGGTCGGCCTGGCGCTCAAGGACTCGCTGTCGAATTTCGCCGCGGGCGTGATGCTGGTGATCTTTCGCCCCTTCAAGGTCGGCGACTTCATCGTGGCCGGCGGCGCGAGCGGCACGGTCGACGAGATCGCGCTGTTCAAGACCCTGTTGCGCACGCCGGACAACCAGCGCGTCATCGTGCCGAACTCGGCGATTTTCGGTGGTACCATTACCAACGTGAACACGCTCGGCACCCGCCGTCTCGACCTGGTGGCCAGCATTTCCTACGAGGACGACGTCAACAAAGCCATGGACCTCCTGCAAGGCCTGCTCGCGAGCGACCCGCGGGTGCTCAAGGAACCGGCCCCGGCCGTGGCGCTGGCGGAGCTGGCCAACTCCAGTATCAACTTCAACGTGCGCCCGTGGGTCAACGCCGCCGACTACTGGGGGCTGCGCGCCGACTTGCTGAAGGCGATCAAGACGACCTTCGACGAGCACGGTATCAGCATCCCGTACCCGCAGATGGACGTCCATTACCACCAGAACGCGGTGGCCGCCTGAGGAGTGCATGACGGAACTGCTGCGCGAACGCATCGAGTTCCCCAACGCCGCGGGCGAGCAACTCGCGGCGTTGCTCGAGCGCCCGCCCGAGCCGCGGGCGTACGCGCTGTTCGCGCACTGTTTCACCTGTTCGAAGGACATCAGCGCCGCCAGTCGCATCAGCCGCGCGCTGGCCACCGCCGGCACCGCGGTGTTGCGCTTCGATTTCACCGGGATCGGCAACAGCGAGGGCGACTTCGCCAATACCAACTTCTCCTCCAACGTCCAGGACCTGCTGGCGGCTGCCGAGTACCTGCAGCGCCAGCATGACGGCCCGCACCTGCTGATAGGGCACAGCCTGGGCGGCGCGGCGGTGCTGGCGGCCGCACCCGACGTCGCGCCGTGCCGCGCGGTGGCGACCATCGGCGCGCCCAGCGATCCCGGGCACGTCAGCCACCTGTTCTCCGCCGCGCGCGCCGAGATCGAGGCCGCCGGCTCGGCGCAAGTGCAACTCGGCACGCGGCGCTTCACGATCAAGCGCCAGTTCCTCGAGGACATTCAGAATCAGCGCCTGCGTGAACGGGTGGCGTCCATGGGCAAGGCGCTGCTGGTGATGCACTCGCCGATCGACGATACCGTCGCGGTGGAGCACGCGCGGGCGATCTACGAGGCCGCCCGACACCCCAAGAGTTTCGTCTCGCTGGACCAGGCCGACCACCTGCTGTCGCGCCGCGAGGACTCGCAGTACGCCGCCGGGGTCATCGCCGCCTGGGCCGAACGTTACCTGCCGCCCGAACCGCAAGGCACCGCCAGGGACAGTCTGCCGCAACTGGCCGACGGCGAGGTGCTGGTGCGCGAGCTGGAGGGCTTCACCCAGGAGGTCTTCACTGCCCGCCACCGCCTGCTGGCCGACGAGCCGGAATCGGTGGGCGGGGCCGACCGCGGGCTGGCGCCGTACGATCTCCTGCTCGCCGGGCTCGGCGCCTGCACCTCGATGACGCTGCGCATGTACGCAAAGCGCAAGAACCTGCCGCTCACCGGCGTCAGCGTGCGCCTGCGCCACGACAAGATCCACGCGCGCGACTGCGAGGACTGCGAGACCCGCGAAGGGCGCATCGACGCCATCGAGCGCGAAATCGAGTTGCGGGGCGAACTGACGCGCGAGCAGCGCGACAGCCTGCTCGCGATCGCCGACCGCTGCCCGGTGCACCGCACGTTGCACTCGGAGGTCAGGATCGTCACCCGCGAGGTGTCGTCGTGAGGACGTGGCGTCGCCGCCTGGCAGGCGCCGTGCTGCTCGCGGCGTGGGCCGGTGCGGCGGGTGCGCACCGCCTGGACCTCGAAGGTGAGGTCGTGCAGGGCGGGCTGTTGCTGGGCCGCGCCGAGCCGGGCGCCGAAGTCCGGGTGGGCGGCGAGCGGGTGCGGGTCTCCGCGCAGGGGCATTTCCTGGTCGGCTTCGGGCGGGACGAGCAGGGGACCCTGCCCATCGAAGTCCGCTATGCGGACGGTACGCGCAAGTCAAGCAGCCTGCGGGTGGCGCGCCGGGAATACCGCATCCAGCGCATCGACGGCCTGCCCAAGCGCAAGGTGACGCCCTCGGCCGAAGATCTCGAGCGCATCCGGCGCGAAGCGGCGCTGGCGCGCAAGGCCCGGCAGCGGGACGACGGGCGTACGGATTTCCTCGGCGGGTTCGCGTGGCCGGTGACCGGTCCGATCAGCGGCGTCTACGGCAGCCAGCGGAT
>JBFJWO010000535.1:0-3112 GCA_041623575.1 Gammaproteobacteria bacterium | reverse complement strand
GTCGCGATCGCCGAGCGCCAGCGGCCTGAGCCCGGCCCCGCCGCCGGTCACCCTGTACTCGGGCTTCGCCGTCACCGAGATGGCCCTCGACCAGGAGGTCGACGACCTCGCCGTCGGCGGGCGGCTGATCTGCGAAGGGATAGCCGATTTCGAAGACCACACCGCGCCCGGAAATCCGCCGCGCAGCAACCGCGCGTTCGTGGTCGTGAAGACCGTCGAGGCGGTTCGTTCCGACGCCGTGGTGTGGGGCAACGTGCAGGGCTCGACCGGGATCGTCACGCTCGACGCCAAGCTGCACGCCAACGAGGACATCTGGTACGAGACCATGGACCTGCGGCGCACGCGCTTTCACGAGGCGCTGGGCGGGGACCTCACGCTCGGTGCGGCACGCCGGTTCACCGCCGGCGCGTTCGTCGACGGTGCCCTGCAGTTCTTCGGCACCTACGCCGAGGCGCGGGCGCTCGCGCAACGCGATCTGCTGGTGCTCGGCAAGAAGCCGGGTGAGGTGCAGCGCGTTGCCGTCACCACCACGCTCGACCAGTTTGCCGCGCAGCTGCCCGCGCGCAACGAGGTCGGGCAATGGACCTGGGACCTCACGCTGGGCCAGCCGCCGGGGCTGCCGCGCGAAGCGTTCGACCAGCGAGAGCCGCGCGCCAGCGTTCACGGCAACCTGGTTTTCTGCACCCAGGGCAAGAGCGAACCGGAGGCGGTGCTCGGCAGTGGCGATCAGCGCAGCGTCTTCCAGACCTTCGTGCTGGGCAAGGCCCCGCTCACGTTCCTGCTCGACGAGACCAGCACGCCGGCCGAGGTGCCGGAGTTGTCGGTCTACGTCGCCGGGGTGCTGTGGCAGCGGGTCGAGACGTTGTTCGGCCAGGCCGGCGATGCCCGCGTCTACATCGTGCGCCAGGATACCGAGGGCAAGAGCTACGTGCAGTTCGGCGACGGCAAGACCGGCGCGCGGCTGCCCTCTGGGCGCAACAACGTGACCGCCCGTTACCGCACGGGCAACGCCGCGGCGGGCGATCTCGAAGCCGGCAAGCAGCCCGCGGCGGCCGGCAAGCTCCCGGCCCTGGAGAAGGTCGTGCTGCCGGGCAGCGTGGTGGGCGGCGATGAGCCCGAAAGCCGCGACAACGCCCGCGAGGCCGCGCCGCAGCGCATGCAGAGCCTCGGCCGGCTGGTGGGGCTCGCCGATTTCGAGGCCGAAGCGCTGGCGATCCCCGGCGTGCGCCGGGTGCGCGCCGACTGGGCGGCGCCGCAGGGTGTGCCGCTGGTCCATCTCGTGGTGCTGACCACCTCCGCCACGACCGCCGCGCTCGACAAGGTGCGCGACACGCTGCAGGGCTACAACCGTTGCCGCGGCGCGGCGCGATACCCGATCGCCGTCGAGCGCGGCCTGCTGCACTACGTCTACCTGTCGCTGCGCGTCGGCTTCGAGGCATCGCGCAAGCCCGAGGACGTGGAACGAGCGATCAAGCTCGCGCTCGGCATCGTCGGCGAGGAGGGCGACGGCATCGACACCGCCGAGGGGCTGTTCTCCTGGCAGCGGCGCCGCTTCGGCCAGAACGTGCACCGCTCGCAGATCCTGGCGGCGGTGCAGAACGTCGCCGGTGTGACCTGGGTGGAGATCGACGACGCGCAGCGCCTCGTGCTCGGCACGCCGCCCGAGACCGACCCGCTGGCGCTGGGCGCGCCCGTGACGCCCGCGACCGCCAAGGTGGTCGGTTGCGCGCCCAACCGCCTGCTGGCGTTGCACCGCGAACACTTCGAGCTGTCGCTGACCAAGGACCTGACCGAGCAGGAGTGCGCCACGTGAACGCCGTTCGCAGGCCGCTGTACGAACGACTGCCGGAGATCTACCGGCTGCGCGACGCCGAGCAGAGCCCGCCGGGCCAGCTCGAAGCCTACCTGACGGCGCTGGACGCCGTGCAGCAGGGGCTGCACGACAACATCGAGTCGCTGTACCACGACCTGTTCATCGAGACCTGCCACGACTGGGTGATCCCCTACATCGCCGACCTGCTCGGCGTGAGCCACCTCTCCGGCGACCCGTGGACGCTGCGCGCCGACGTCGCACGCACGGTCCACCACCGCCGCCGCAAGGGCACGCTCGGCGCCATCGAGTCCCTGACGTTCGCGCTGACCCGCTGGGCGGCGCACACGGTGGAGTTGCGCGAGCGGGTGGCGTGGAACCAGCACCTCAATCACCAGCGCCCGGACCGCAACGGCGCGCCGCCCCTGCCGCGGGTGATCGAGGAGAACGGCAGCATCGGCGGGGCGGTGCGCGGCGGCATCCTCAACCTGCGCGACCCGGCCCTGCTCAGCTTCGTCGACGGCCCCTTCGACCCGTTCGCGCGGGTGGTCGACGTCAAGCCGCCGATCACCGGCGCGGTGCGTGCCAACGTCCCCAACCTGGCGGTGTTCCTGTGGCGGCTGCGCGCCTACAGCCTGCCCGCCGTGCGCCCGGCGCTGGCGCTGAACGAACGCTTCGCGCCGCCGCCGGCGGCGCCGCCGGCGGGCGCTGCGGAGTTCGTGGTCGGCTTCGAGCTGCACCCGCTGGGTCAGCCGATGGTGTTGTTCAACACCCACCGCTACGACCCCGACGCCGAGCCGCCGGAGCTGAGCAGCCCGGACGCCGTGCCGGGACCGATGCCGAGCGCGCGCCTCAGCCACGACACGCCGACGGGAAACCCGGGCGAGTACGTGGCGCTCGAGTTCTACGCCGCGCTCGCGGACCTGCCGGACGCGGTGGGCGACGACGCGGTCGGGCTCACGCTGTACCTGCCCGATGCGCTCGACGTGCGCGATGCCGAGGGCCGTTCCCGGTGGCGGTTTCGCGGTGCCAACCTGTGTGCGTGGCAGGGCGGCCTGGCCCCCGCGCTGCGCGAGTTCGAGATCGTCGTCGACCCCGAGCACGGACGCGTGCTGTTCGGGGTCACGCTGGCGAGCGACGGCGACCGGGTCGCGAACGAGCTCTACGCCTCGCCGACCTACGGTTTCTCCGGCCCCACGGGCGCGCACCCGGCGGTTCGCGAGGCGGCGGGCGAAGGCGACGTGATCCGCGTCACCTTCGACGGGCTGCTCGACGAGACCGGCACCCCGGTGGCGGCGCCCG
>JBFJWO010000534.1:0-3115 GCA_041623575.1 Gammaproteobacteria bacterium | reverse complement strand
TCCGTGACGATGGAGAAGTGGTCGTGGCCGGGCAGGGCAACCACTTCGGGCGGCGCACCCGCCTCGCGCCAGGCGTCAGCCAGTACCTGGCTCTGGCGCAGGTACTCGGGACCTTCCCGGTCGCCGACATAGAGCCACAGCGGTGCGGCGCTACGGCGCTCGAGGCGGCACGGGCTGTTGCGGGCCGCCGTCTGCGCGTCCAGGCCGAGGTCGTCGTTGAGGAAACACAGGCGGATGGGCTCCAGGTCGTGCAACCCGCTGATGCTGTAGCCGCCCTTCAGGATGTCGGGCGTCAGGCCGTCGAACGACGCCCAGTCCGTGGCGAGCATCATCCCGACCAGGTGTCCGCCGGCCGAATGGCCGCTGACGTGAATGCGTTCGCGGTCGCCGCCGAACGAGTCGGCATTGCGCCACACCCAGGCCAGCGCGCCGCGACAGTGGGCGACCAGCGTGTCCATGTCGACGTCCGGGATCAGGCCGTAGTCGATCACCACCGTCGCTGCGCCGTGCGCGACCGACCCCAGCGCCACGAAGGCGAACTCGTTCTTGCTCAGCATCTTCCAGTAGCCGCCGTGAATGAACACGTGCACCGGCGCCTTCGGTGAGCGTGCCGGGAACACGTCCAGGCTCTCGCGCGGGCTCGCGCCGAAACGCACGTCCAGGCGCGGGGCGAGTGTGCGCCGCGCGGCCTCGCTGTCACGCTCCCAGCGTTTGATATAGTCCGGGTAGTTGGGTACTTTGGCGCGGTTGTCGAACTGGCGGTCGAGTTCGCTCCGGCTGTAGTCCAGGAACACGGCCACGTCGCTCACCTCGGGGTTGGGGCCAGGCGCCACCCTAGCCGCCGGCGCGGTGTTCGGCAACCGCCCCCGGAGGAGGAGACCGGACATGCTGCAACCGCGCGCGACGCGCCTCGTCGGGGAGTCGGCGTTCGAGGTCCTGGCGCGAGCCCAGGCACTGGAACGCGAGGGGCGCAGCATCGTGCGCCTGGAGATCGGGCAACCCGACTTTCCCACCCCCGAGCACATCTGCGACGCCGGTATCGCCGCGATCCGCGCCGGCAAGACCGGCTACGGGCCGTCCAACGGGATCCCCGAACTGCGCGAGGCGATCGCCGCCCACGCCGGCGCGAAACGCGGACTCGAATTCGACGCGGCGAACGTGGTGGTGGCGCCGGGCGCCAAGCCCACGCTGTTCTACGCGATCAACGCGCTGGCCGGCGAGGGCGACGAGGTGATCTACCCCGACCCGGGATTTCCGATGTATGCCTCGCTGATCCGTCACAGCGGGGCGCGGCCGGTGCCGCTGCCCTTGCTCGAGCGCAACGGCTTTCGCTTCGACGTCGAGCAGTTCCGTTCGCTGGTGTCCGCGCGCACCCGGTTGATCATCATCAACTCCCCGCAGAATCCGACCGGCGGCGTGCTGGCCCGCGAGGACCTCGAGGCGATCGCCGAGGCCGCGCGCACCCACGACCTGCGGGTGCTGGCCGACGAGATCTACATCGACTTCACCTATGACGGCGGGTTCGAGACCATCGCCAGCCTGCCGGGCATGCGCGAGCGCACCCTCATCGTAGACGGCTTCTCCAAGAGTTACGCCATGACGGGCTGGCGGCTGGGCTACGCGATACTGCCGAGCGACCTGGTGCGCACCTTCGATCTCTACAGCGTCAACATCGTGTCCTGCGCGACCACCTTCGGACAGTATGCGGCGCTCGCCGCATTGCAGGGAACGCAGCAACCGCTGCACGACATGGTGGCCGAGTTCCGGCGCCGGCGCGACTTCCTGGTCGCTGCGCTGAACGAGTTGCCCGGGGTCGGCTGCGTGACCCCCGGCGGCGCGTTCTACGCCTTTCCCAACATCCGCGAGACCGGCTTCGAGGCGCCCGAGCTGGCCCGGCGGCTGCTGGAGGAGGCGGGCGTGGCGGCGCTCTCCGGCACCGCCTTCGGCGACGCCGGGCACGGTTACCTGCGCCTGTCCTACGCCAACTCGCTGGACAACCTCGGCGAGGCGGTAGAGCGCATGCGCGCGTTCCTCACGCGCTGAGCCCTTACGCCCGCCGGGCCGCCTCAGGCGCCGGCGGCGAGCATCGCTGCCAGTCGCCCGTCGCGGTCGAGGATCTCGAGGTCCTCGAAGCTGCCGATGTGCTCGCCCGCGACGAAGATCTGTGGCAGCGCCCGCGCGTTCGGCAGTCGCCTCAGCAACTCGTCGCGATGTGTCGCCTCGACGGTCACGTCGTATTCGCGACAGGCATGGCCGCGCGCTGCGGCAGTGCCTTGGCGCGCTCGCAGAAGGCGCAGCCGCGGAGGCGCCGGCGCGGTTGACGCCCGTCGCTTCGAGCAGCACCTGCATTGACGTGGCGTCGTAGCCGCGGTACCGGCAGGTCTGCGTCGCGCGCTCGAGGGCGGCGTCGCCGCCGAAGCGTTGCTCCCAGGGCATGCGGCGGCACTGTGTCAGCAATCGGGCAGGCAGACAGTCGTCGCCGGGCCGGGATGACGGCCGGCAAGCGGAATTTGCGTTTGCGCCCGCACTTGGTGGATCATGCGCGGGCTAGTACCCACCAATTGGTACGGGAGGAGAAAAACCGATGAGAGGAAAGCTTGCAGTGGCTGCGGCCGCTGCCGTTCTGTGTGCGTCCCCGGCAGCGCTCGCGGACAAGGCGGCGGCGCAACGCTGGATCGACAACGAGTTCCAGCCCTCGACCCTGACGAAAGCGCAGCAGATTGCCGAGATGGAATGGTTCATCAAGGCGGCCGCGCCCTTCAAGGGTATGGAAATCAACGTGCTCTCGGAGACGATTCCGACCCACGAGTACGAGTCCAAGACGCTGACCAAGGCGTTCGAGGAAATCACCGGCATCAAGGTCAATCACCAGCTGCTCGGCGAGGGCGAGGTGGTGCAGGCCGTGCAGACGCAGATGCAGACCAAGCGCAACCTGTACGATGCCTACATCAACGACTCCGACCTGATCGGCACCCATTCGCGCCTGCAGTCGGCGGTCAACCTGACCGACTGGATGGAAGGCGAGGGCGCCGACGTCACCTCCCCGACGCTGGACCTCGAAGACTTCATGGGGATCAGCTTCACCACCGGTCCCGACGGCAAGGTCTGGCAGCTG
>JBFJWO010000533.1:0-3135 GCA_041623575.1 Gammaproteobacteria bacterium | reverse complement strand
CGCTGCCGGCACCGCCGAGGATCACCGGCAGCTCGATGCCCTCGAGGATCTGCTCGAGGTCGGCGCGGCTGCCCACGCCGACCAGGAAGATCGCGTCGACGCCGGCTTCCTGGTAGGCGCGTACCCGCGCCGCGGCATCCGCGGGATCGCTCAGGCGCGCGGCACTGGTGCGCCCGACGACGACCAGCGAGGCGTCGTGGCGGGCGCGCAGGGCCGCGCGCATCTTGCCGACCCCTTCGCCCAGGGTCACGAGCCTGGGCTGGCGCGCAGCGTCGAAGGGTTCGGGCAACACCGTGTCCTCGATCGACAGCGCCGCGACCCCGGCGTTCTCCAGCTCCTCCACCGTGCGCATCACGTTGAGGGCGTTACCGTAGCCGTGGTCGGCGTCCACCAGCAGCGGCAACGTGCCCGCCCGCGTGATGCGGTAGCACTGCTCGGCGAACTCGCTCAGGGTGAGCACGATGCGGTCGGGCGCGCCGAGCACGGCCAGCGAGGCCACCGAACCGGCCAGCATGGTGCATTCGAAGCCCAGGTCCTCGGCGATGCGCGCCGACATGGCGTCGAACACCGAGGCGGGGTGGACACACTGCTCGTCCTCGAGCAGGCGGCGAAACGCGGCGCGGCGCGCACTCCAGCGTGACATATCGGCGGCGACTCCCGTGTAAGGCGTGAAGCAGCGTGCGATGCTAGGGGTTTGCGCCACGGCGCGCCAGTGCCGGCGGCGCGAACGCGAAGGAGCGGGCGATGCTCGAACAACTGAAGTCGCTGCTGCGCGAGCAACTTGGACTGCCCGCCTGGCTGGTGCTGGTCACCGGCGGGCTGGTTGCCCACCTCGCGCTCACCGTGGTGCTGCGCAAGGCGCCTGCCTCTGCCTGGGGGTTGCTGGCGCCGCTGGCGCTGGGCCTCGCCGTGGAGGGCTACGAGATCTGGGTGCACTATCGCCACGTCGGCCTGCTGGCGCCGGGCAACGACCCGCTGTGGCAGATCCTCGCCCGTCACGCGCTGGACGTCGCGCGCGTGCTGTGCCTGCCGGTGCTGCTGGTGGCGCTCGGTCTGTGGAGCGCGCGCTGACGGTGCGCGCGCCGCGCCCGGAAACATCTGAAACATTCCACCGGCGGCGCGGACATCGCCCGGAAACGCCGCACCCCTAGGATCGTCCCCGAACCTGTCAACTACCGGAGACGGCCATGACCCTGGAGACCCGCCACCCCGAAACGCTGGTGCTGCACGCCGGCTACCGCAGCGACCCCGCGACCAACGCGGTGGCGGTGCCCATCTACCAGACCACCTCGTTCCAGTTCGAGAGCACCGAGCATGCGCAGAGCCTGTTCGAACTCAAGGAGTTCGGCAACCTCTATACGCGCGTGATGAACCCCACCAACGACGTGCTCGAGCAGCGTATCGCGGCGCTGGACGGCGGGGTCGCCGCGCTGGCGGTGTCCTCGGGGCAGGCAGCCACCGCGGTCGCGGTGCAGAACATCACCCACGCCGGCGACAACATCGTCAGCTCCACCGACCTCTACGGCGGCACCTGGAACCTGTTTGCGAACACGCTTCGCAACGCCGGTATCGAGGTCCGTTTCGTCGACCCGGCCGACCCGCAGAACTTCCGCCGTGCCACCGACTCGCGCACCCGTGCCTACTACGCCGAGACCCTGCCGAACCCGAAGCTGCAGGTGTTCCCCATCGGCGAGGTCGCGGCCATCGGCGAGCAACTGGGCGTGCCGCTGATCGTCGACAACACCGCCGCGCCCGTCATCTGCCGCCCGTTCGCGTACGGTGCGCACATCGCGGTCTATTCCACCACCAAGTACATCGGCGGCCACGGCACCGCGATCGGCGGCGTGGTGGTCGACAGCGGGCGTTTCGACTGGGCCGCGCACGCCGAACGCTTTGCCATGCTGAACCAGCCCGACCCGAGCTACCATGGCGCGGTGTGGACCGAGGCGGTCAAGCCCATCGGGCCGATCGCCTATATCCTCAAGGCGCGTGTCACCATGCAACGCGACCTCGGCTACGCGGTCAGCCCGTTCAACGCCTTCCAGTTCATCCAGGGGCTGGAGACCCTGCCGCTGCGCATGCGCGAGCACTGCCGCAATGCGCAGGCCGTGGCGGATTACCTCGAGGCTCATCGCGACGTGGTGCGCGTGATCCATCCTTCGCTGTTCACCGGCGAGCAGCGCCGCCGCGCCGACGCCTACCTCGAGGGCGGCTTCGGCGGCCTGGTCGGCTTCGAGCTCGCCGGCGGCGAGGCGGCGGGGCGGCGTTTTATCGACGCGCTGCAGCTGTTCTACCACGTGGCCAACATCGGCGACGCGCGCTCGCTCGCCATCCACCCGGCCTCGACCACGCACCAGCAGCTCAGTGCCGAAGAGCAGGCGGCGAGCGGCGTGACGCCGGGCTATGTGCGCCTGTCCATCGGCATCGAGCACATCGACGACATCGTCGCCGACCTCGACCAGGCGCTGCGCGCCGCCTCGGGGCTGGCTGCGGTCGCCTAGCGCACGCGCGACGCCCCCATGCCTATCGAACTGCCAACCGACCTGCCGGCGGCGCGTGCGCTGACCGGCGAAGGTCTCGAAGTGAGCGCCCCGGGCAGCGTGCGCGACGGCGAACGCCGGCTGCAGGTCGCCCTGCTCAATCTGATGCCGGACAAGCCGGTCACCGAGACCCAGATCGCGCGCCTGCTCGGCGCCACCCCGTACCACGTGCAACTGACGCTGGTGGTGCCGGACGGCTACCGCTCGCGGCACACGCCGCGCGCGTACCTCGAGCGTTTCTACCAGCGCTTCTCGCAGGTTCGCCGGCGGCGCTTCGACGCCCTCATCGTCACCGGCGCGCCGCTCGAGCACCTGGCCTTCGAGGAGGTCCGTTACTGGCGTGAGTTCACTCGCATCCTCGACTGGGCGGCGCTCGCCGCCGGGCGCGCGTTTTTCATCTGCTGGGCCGCGCAGGCAGCGCTCGCGTACCACCACGGCGTGGCCAAGCGGGCGCTCGCCCGCAAGTGCTCGGGGGTTTTCCTGCACACCAACCTGGCGCCGCACAACCCGTTGATGCGCGGCATGGACCGGGTCTTCACCGTGCCGGTGTCGCGCCGCAGCGAGGTCTCACCGGACGACCTGCCGCGCGGCGCGG
>JBFJWO010000532.1:0-3148 GCA_041623575.1 Gammaproteobacteria bacterium | reverse complement strand
TCTGCTGCTCGGCCCCTACGAGCGGGGCGCGCCGTGCTGTTACGTCGACGGGCCCAGCGACGACAGCGAGTACGAGCTGTTCGAGGGCGACCTCGAGCGTCTCATGCCCCACGTGGAAACGGCGATCGCGCGCGTGCCGGCTTTCGGCGAAGTCGGCGTCAAGAACGTCTACAACGGCGCGATCTGCTACACGCCGGACGGCTCGCCCATCGTCGGCCCGGCCTGGGGCTTGCGAAACTTCTGGCTGAACGAGGGTCACAGCTTCGGCATCACCGCCGCCGGCGGTGCCGGCTGGCAGATCGCCGAGTGGATCGTCGAGGGTGAGCCCAGCATCGACATGATGGGCGTCGACCCGCGCCGGTTCGGCCCCTACGCCTCGCGCGGCTACCTGCGCACCAAGAACGAAGAGGCGTACGCCAACGTCTTCACGGTGCACTACCCCGACGAGGAGCGCCCCGCCGCGCGACCCCTCAAGCGCGCGCCGTGTTACGACCGCATGGCGGCGCTGGGCGCGGTGTTCGGCACCGTGTACGGCTGGGAGCGCCCCAACTGGTTCGCCCCGCCCGGTTACGGGCTGAGCGAGGCGGAACTCGACAAGCCGGACACGCTGACGCCGGAGAACCATTCGCCGGCGCCCGCCGGCAGGGATCGTCCGGTGGAGAAATACAGTTTCCGGCGCTCGAACTATTTCGAGCACGTCGGGCGCGAGTGCCTGCACGTGCACGAGCACGTCGGCCTGCTGGACATGTCGGCGTTCGCCAAGTTCGAGGTGCGCGGCCCGGGCGCCGAGGGCTGGCTGGACTCGCTGCTCGCCAACCGGGTGCCGCGCAAGGTCGGGCGCATCGCGCTGGCTCACCTGCTGTCGGCGAACGGCGGGGTGCGCTCGGAGTTCACCGTGTACCGCACCGGCGCGCAGTCCTTCTACCTGGTCTCGGCCGGCGCCCTGGAGCGTCACGACGGAGACTACCTGCACAAGGCCCGGCCGCGCGACGGCAGCGTCGAGCTGCAGACGATCACCACGCAGCACGGGGTGCTGGTGCTGGCCGGACCTCGCGCGCGCGACGTGCTGCGCAAGGTGACCGACGCCGATCTTTCCGCCAACGCCTTCCCGTGGCTCACGGGTCAGCCGATCAGCGTCGGCCTGGCGCCGGTGCACGCGATTCGGGTCAACTTCGTCGGCGAGCTCGGCTGGGAGCTGCACCACCCGATCGAGATGCAGAACTACCTGTTCGACCTGCTGATGGCCGCGGGCGCCGAGTTCGACCTCGAGCCTTTCGGCATCCGCGCCATGGACTCGTTGCGCCTGGAGAAATCCTACCGGCTGATTCCCCGCGAGCTGTCCATCGAATACTGCGCGCTCGAGTCGGGTCTCGACCGCTTCGTGCGGCTGGACAAGGCGTCGTTCATCGGCAAAGATGCGCTGCTCGACTGGCAGGCCCGCGGTTTCAGGTGGCAACTCGTCACCCTCGAGGTGCACGACGTGAGCGATGCCGATGCGCGCGGCTCCGAACCGATCTACAAGGACGGCGAGATGGTCGGGCGTTGCACTTCGGGCGGTTACGGATGGCGCGTGCGCAAGTCGCTGGCGCTCGCCATGCTGCCCCCGGCTCTGGCGGCGGTGGGCAACGAGGTGGAGGTCGAGATCCTCGGCGAGCGCCGCCGCGCCACGGTCATTCCCGAGTCGCCCTACGATCCCGACAACGTGGCGTTGCGCGGCTGAAACGAAGCTCTTGGACTTGAGGTCAGGTGTGAGTCGATGAAAGTACTGGTTGGGGTAAAACGCGTCCTGGACGCGTACGTCAAGGCACGCGTCAAGCCCGACGGCTCGGGCGTGGTCACCGACAACGTCAAGATGTCGATGAACCCGTTCGACGAGATCGCCGTCGAGCAGGCGCTGCGGTTTCGCGAAGCGGGCCAGGTCGAGGAGATCGTGGCCGTGTCCATCGGGCCGGCGAAGTCCGAGGAGACGATCCGCACCGCGCTCGCCATGGGCGCCGATCGCGGCGTGCTGGTGGAAACGGCGAGCGCGCCCGAGCCGCTGGCGGTGGCGAAACTCCTGCGCCAGATCGTGGAGAAGGAGCAGCCCGGGCTGGTGTTGCTCGGTAAGCAGGCGATCGACGACGACTGCAACCAGACCGGCCAGATGCTGGCCGCGTTGCTCGGCTGGGCTCAGGGGACGTTCGCGTCGAAAGTGCAGCTGGGGGAAGGCAGTGCGGAAGTCACGCGCGAGGTCGACGGCGGGCTGGAGCGCGTCTCCATCAAGCTGCCGGCCGTGGTCACGGTGGACCTGCGCCTCAACGAACCGCGCTACGCGTCGCTGCCGAACATCATGAAGGCCAAGAAAAAGCCGGTCGACAAGCTCACGCCCGAAGACCTGGGCGTGGACGTGAGCCCGCGAATCGAGGTCCTCGAAGTCAGCGAACCGCCGCCGCGCGCGGCCGGGGTGAGGGTTGCGAGCGTTGCGGAACTGGTCGACAAGCTGCGCAACGAAGCGCGTGTGATCTGAGGGGGCGCCGTCATGACGATTCTGGTAGTTGCCGAGCACGACAACCGTGAACTGAAGCCCGCCACGCTGCACGCGGTGAGCGCGGCGGCCGCGATCGGCGGCGAGATCCACGTGCTGGTCGCGGGCCAGGGCTGCGCGGCGGTGGCCGAGGCCGCGGCCAGGGTCGCCGGCGTGGCCAAGGCGCGCCTTGCCGATTCACCGGCCCTGGAGCACCAGCTGGCGGAGAACCTCGCGCCGCTGCTGGTCGGCCTCGCGCCCGGGTACAGCCACCTGGTGGCGCCCGCCACCACCTCCGGCAAGAACCTGATGCCGCGCGTGGCGGCGCTGCTCGACGTGGCGCAGATCTCCGACATCGCCGAGGTGTTGAGCGAGGACACGTTCGTGCGCCCGATCTACGCCGGTAACGCGATGGCCAAGGTACGCTCCGGGGTCGCGATCAAGGTGATCACCGTGCGCACGACCAAGTTCGACGCGGTGGCCGAAGACGGCGGCAGCGGGGTCGTCGAGGCGCTCGAAGCGGTCGAGGACGCGGGTCTTGCGAGCTTTCTCGGCGAGGACCTCACCAAGTCCGAGCGCCCCGAGCTGACCAGCGCCAGCATCGTCGTCTCCGGCGGGCGCGGCATGCAGAGCGGCGAGAACTTC
>JBFJWO010000531.1:0-3153 GCA_041623575.1 Gammaproteobacteria bacterium | reverse complement strand
CAGCCGGCGGCGCTGTTCGCCTTCAATGCCTACGCCGTCGGCGTGGCGGGCGGCGTGCTATGGGGTTGAGGGCGCCGGGCTCGCGCGAGCCGCTCAAGCGTGCGCTCGACGTGCTGCTGGTGCTCGCGTCGTCGCCGGTGTGGCTGCCGCTGGGCGTTGGGGTCGCCTTGTGGGTGCGGCTGCAGGACAGCGGCCCGGTGATCTACTCCGAAACCCGGGTCGGACGGGCGGGCCGTGCGTTCGTGCTGCACAAGTTCCGCACGCTGGTGCACGGCGCGCGCGGCCCGAGCGTCGCGCCGCACGGCGATCCCCGCGTGACGCGCGCCGGGCGTTTCCTGCGCAAGTGGCGTCTCGACGAGCTGCCGCAACTCCTGGACGTGCTGCGCGGCGCCATGAGCCTGGTCGGGCCGCGCCCCGAGCGCGCCGAGCATCTCGCCGCGATCCCGGCCGCCATCCGCCGGCGGGTGAGCAGCGTGCGACCCGGGCTCACCGGGCCGGCGGCGATCGCGTTTCTCGCCGAGGACGAGTACCTCGCCGGCGTGACGGACCCGGTGCGTACCTATTGCCAGGTGTTGCTGCCGGAGAAACTGCGCCTCGAGCTCGACTACGTCGAGCGCGGCACGCTGCTGACCGACCTGCGGCTCATCGCCGCGACCCTGTGGCGTGTGTTCTCGCCGCGCGCGCACCGGCGTTCACTGCGGATGATCGAGCGCCTGGCGGCGAATGCCACGCCCGGCGAGGACACGCCGAGCGTCCCGCTCGGGGCAGCGCGCTGCAGGTGACGGCGTCAGGGTAGCGCGTCGCCGGCGCCGGGTTCGACCCGCTCCTCAGCGGTGCTGCCAGTCCTGCGCCGAGCCGCCCGGCGACAACCCGAGCACGTCGCCCCGGGTGTCGATCCCGAGGCCCAGCACGGTGCGGTTCGCGTAGTTGAAATAGGCCGTCACCTGGTTGATCTCGAGGATCTCGCCGTCCCGCCAGCCGGCCTCGCGTAGCGCGCGGATGTCCGCTTCGCCGACACTTGCCGCCTCGCGTGTGAGCTTGCGTGCATAGTCGAGTGCCGCCGCCTGGGCGGGGTCGAGAGCCCGCCCGGGTTCGTCGCCTTCGAGTGCCTGGCGAATCCGCGCCGCGTGCGTCGCGTCGCCCAGCAATCGCACCAGCCCGGCGTAGTGGTGCTCGACACAGTACTCGCAGGCGTTGAGCAGGCTGGTGTAGATGCCGATGACCTCCAGCAGCCACGGCTCTACGGTGTTGTGCGGGTGGTGCAGCACGTGCTTGTAGAGCGTCATGTGCCCTTCGAGGGTGTGCGGCCTGAGGCTGTGCGCGAGCATGATGTTGTCGACGTTGTCGCCCGGCCCCTTGAGGCGATCGTAGAGCTCGCGCAACCGCCCGCGGGCGCGCGCGTACGGTACCGTCTCGATCCAGGTCACGGTGCGGCGCGCGCGGCACCGCCGAACGTCGGGCGGCGCGCGACGTCGCAATCGGTTTTACTCATGAACCGGCTCCTCGGGTTTCGGGCGAGCGTGAGCACATCGTTCTTCCGGGTCAAGCGTTGTGGTGGCTGCCCACTAACGCCGCCGCCGCGCGATGTGCGACACTCCCGCCTTCCGCGCGCCGCGTCGGCCACGGCAGACCATCGATGAGCACCCCTTCATGAGCAGCGTTCGCGAGCAGGCGGGCACCGTGTTCGTACCACCGGCGACCATGCGAGGACTGGTCACGGCGATCTTCCGGCGCGCCGGGTGCAACGAGCGCGAGGCGTCGAGTATCGGCACGCGGCTGACGGGCGCCAGCCTGCGCGGCCACGACAGCCACGGGGTGATCCGTACCGCGCGCTACGTCGAGTGGCTGGAAGACGGCAAGGTGTTCGCCAACCGCGAGGTCACCGTGCTGAGCGACACGGCGAACATCGCGATCCTCGACGGCAACTACGGCTTCGGGCAGAGCGTCGGCGAGCGCGCCGTCGACATCGGCGTCGGCAAGGCGCTGGCCACCGGCGTCGGGGTGACGGCGCTGCGCAACGCCGGGCACCTCGGGCGCATCGGCGACTGGGCCGAGCGCGCGGCCGAACGCAACGTGGTCAGCCTGCACCTGGTCAACGTGCGCGGCTCGCTGCTGGTGGCGCCGTTCGGGGGCATCGACCGCCGCGCCGGCACCTCGCCGTTCTGCGCCGGTATCCCGTTGCCGGGCGAGCCCCCGGTCATTCTCGATTTCGCGACCTCGCTGGTCGCCGAAGGCAAGGCGCTGGTGGCCATGCAGGGCGGCAAGCCGCTGCCCGCGGGCTCGCTGGTCGACGCCGACGGCACGCTCACCAGCGACCCGCGGCCGCTGTACGGCGAGGTCGAGCCGGGCCGCTCGCCCGACCCCAGCAAGGGGCCCGGGGCGCTGACCGGGTTCGGACTGCACAAGGGCTCCGGGCTCAACTTCCTGATGGAGATGCTGGCCGGCGCGCTGACCGGCTCCGGTACCGCCGGGGCGCTGGGCGAGCCGTCGCTGCGGCGCTTCTGCAACGGCATGCTGTCGATCTACCTGGACGTGGCCCGGTTCCACAGCGACGACGCCTTTGCGCGCGAGGTGCGCAGCTACATCGCGTTCGTCAAGAGCTCGCGCCCCACCGAGCCGGGCGGGCAGGTGCTGGTGCCCGGCGAGAAAGAGCGCGCGCTGATGGCCGAGCGCGAAGCCACGGGCCTGCCGCTCACGCCCGCCACCTGGGCCGACATCCTGGGCGCGGCCCGCAGGGTCGGGTTGAGCGAGGCCGAGATAGAGGCCGCGCTCGGTTGAGGCGTCGTTCGTTGCGACGCGAGGCAGTGTCGGCCTCGCTGACGCTCTGTTCGACGACAGACCTCGAGAGGCGGTGTTTGCACGCGGCCCGCGGCGCCCACGACCCCGTCGGGATCATGGACGCCGCGAAGCGGCACCCGGTGCCGGCCGTCAGTCCCAGGTCAGCGTGCCGCTCAGGATGATGGGCGCGGTTGCCAGGTTGCCGGAGCCCGGGGTGTTGGGCACCGCGGCGCCTTCGAAGCTGACGGTCTTTCCGGGCACATCGAGTGTGATCAGCGCACAGTCGGCGGACACGAGGCAGACGATCTGGTAGGCGTAGGCAGTGCCCGTCCTCGCGTGGAAGAGGGTGACCGACAGCAGGTTCCCCGCGGGCGT
>JBFJWO010000530.1:0-3155 GCA_041623575.1 Gammaproteobacteria bacterium | reverse complement strand
AGCACGATCAGCGTCGCCGCGACGATCGCGCGGGCCAGGTAACGATCCAGGATGGTCATGCCGCTCGCCCGATCCGTCGCCCGCCCTGCAACCAGATCAGCGCCAGCGCCAGCAACAGCAACGGCACGTGAGCCCACCACATGCCGATCACCGCGGGCGTGGTGCCGTCGCCGAACCAGCTCTTGGAGACGACCAGCAGGTTCCAGTAGGTCAGGTAGACGACCACGGCGAGCGCCAGGCGCCCGTAGCGGCCTTTGCGCGGCGACGTGTGGCTGAGGGGCACGGCGAGCAATGCCAGCAGCACCGACGCCGCGATCAGCGAGAACCGCCACTGCAGCTCGGCGTGGTCTTTCTTGTGCGGCGAGGCCAGCAGTTCCTGCACCGATTTGCCGGCGCGACGCAGGCTCGCCTGACCGCGTGTCGACTGCGGGATGCGTACGCCGTGGCGGGCAAAGTCGATGACCCGGTAGTCGGCCGCACCCGGCTCGCCGACGAAACGAACCCCGTCCTCCAACACGATGAAGCTGTGCCCCTGCACTGTTTCCTGGCGCGCGGAGCGGGCCTTCTCGAGGCCGCGCCCGCCATCCGGGTCCGGCCCGTGGATGAACACGTCGCGCATCCGTTCGCCGGCATCGGACATGCCGGCGACGAACAGCACCGAGCGCCCGTCGCGGGACTCGTTGAAGCGCCCGGCCTCGATACCGCTGAGCTCCGAGCGGCTCTCGACTTGGGTCTTGGCAGCCTGCTCGATGCGCGCCGCCCACGGCGTAGCCACGAAGGTGAGAAAGGCCACCACCGCCACCGCCGGCGCACACAGCAGCAGCACCGGGCGATAGAGCCCCAGGCCGCCGACCCCACAGGCGCCGAGCGCAGCCATCTCGCTGTCCCGGTACAACCGCCCGAAGCCCAGCAGCACACCGAGGTACAGGCTGAACGGAATGATCCCGACCAGGAACATCACGGTGTTGGAGAACAGGAACGGCGCCACCGCGTCCGGCGGGATGTCGCCCGAACCGACCTTGCGGAAGATGAACAGGAACGAATTGCCGATCAGGATCAGCAGCAGCACCGCGGTGACGGCGATCCAGCTTTCGGCGAACTCCCGCAGCAGATAACGATTGATGATTCGCATGTTTTGCTCGCGCGGCGCCAATGATAGCCGACATCCGATGCCCTCACCGCCTCGCCCGGCGCCCGCCATGCTTGGCGACCCCGGCGCGCCTTGCCTACAATGCCGCCACTCTTGTCACTACAGGCTCAACGGAAAAACCATGGAAATACTCGTCAAGCAGGCCGCCGCGACGACCCTGCGCTGCGGTTGTCTGATCGCGCCCGCCGGCCCCGGGAACAAGCTGCGGGCGACGGCGGCAACGCTGGACGAGGCCAGCAAGGGCCGCCTGACCCGCCTGCTCAAGCGCGGCGACCTGGGGGCGTCGGCCGGCAGCACCCTGATGGTCCCGGACCTCGCGGGCGTGCAGGCGCAGCGCGTCTTGCTGGTACGCACGGGCAATGCCGGGCAGCAGCCCGGTGCCGTGCTGCGCAAGGCGGCCAGCGCCGCGATCCGGCAGCTGGCCGGCACGGGCGCGCGCGACGCGGCGATGTTCGTCGACGACTGGACCGGCAAGGGGCTCGACACGCAGGCCGCTGCACGCATCCTCAGCGAAGCGGCGCTGGCGCAGAGCTACCGCTTCGACGAGTTCAAGAGCGAGGAAGGCGATGCCAGGGGCGCGCTGCGCAAGCTGACCCTGGCCGCGAGCGACCGGCAGGGTACCAAGGCCGCCACGGCCGGCGCGAAGACCGGCCGCGCCATCGGCCTCGGCGTCAACCTGGCCCGCGACCTCGGCAACCGCCCCGCCAACGTGTGCACGCCGAGCTACCTCGCCGAGCAGGCACGCAACCTGAAGCGCGGCCAGCGCAAGCTGAGCGTCGCGGTGCTGGACGAGAAGAAGATGCGCGACCTCGGCATGGGCTCGCTGCTGTCGGTGGCGAGCGGCAGCCGCCAGCCACCGCGGCTGATCGTGCTCGAGTACCGCGGCGCAAGCGCCAAGAGCAAGCCCATCGTGCTGGTGGGCAAGGGCGTGACGTTCGACACCGGCGGGATCTCGATCAAGCCGGCTGCGGCGATGGACGAGATGAAATTCGACATGTGCGGGGCGGCGAGCGTGTTCGGCTGCATCAAGGCCTGCCTGGAACTCGGGCTCGAACGCAACGTCGTCGGGCTGGTGCCGGCCACCGAGAACATGCCCGACGGCCAGGCGACACGACCCGGCGACATCGTGAAGTCGATGTCCGGGCAGACCATCGAGATTCTCAACACCGACGCGGAGGGCCGGCTCATCCTGTGCGACGCGCTCACCTACGCCGAGCGCTTCGAGCCCGAAGCGGTGATCGACATCGCCACCCTGACCGGGGCATGCGTCATCGCGCTCGGCGAGCACGCTGCCGGGCTGATGAGCAACGACGACCGCCTCGCCGACGACCTGCTGGCAGCGGGCCAGGAGAGCGACGACCGGTGCTGGCGCCTGCCCCTGTGGGACGACTATCAGGAAGCGCTCAAATCCAACTTCGCCGACATGGCCAACGTCGGCGGGCGCGCCGCCGGCACCATCACCGCGGCCTGTTTCCTGTCGCGCTTCACCGGCAAATACCGCTGGGCGCACCTCGATATCGCCGGCACCGCCTGGCTCGGGGGCAAGAACAAGGGCGCCACCGGACGCCCGGTGCGCCTGCTGATGCAGTATCTGCTGGCGCACTGAGCAGGCCCACGCGCGGAGCGATCCTTGACCCAGGTCGATTTCTACCTCGTCGGCCGCCACCAGCGCGAGACCTTCGTGTGTCGCCTGGTGGAGAAGGCCTACGGGCTCGGCAACGACGTGTTCGTGCACACGCCCGGCGAGGCGCTGGCGCGGCGTATCGACGACGTCCTGTGGACGTTCCGACCCGGCAGTTTCATTCCTCACGAGGTCTGCAGCGCGGCCGGTGCCCCCGACGCCTGTCCGGTGCTGGTGGGCTTCGGCGTCGAGCCCGAGGGCCGGCGCTCGGTGCTGATCAACCTCCACCCGCAGGTGCCCGTTTTCTTCAGCCGCTTCGAGCGCGTGCTCGAAGTGCTGACCGACGAGGACGACGAGAAGCGCCAGGCGCGCGAGCGCTACGGT
>JBFJWO010000529.1:0-3191 GCA_041623575.1 Gammaproteobacteria bacterium | reverse complement strand
TCGACACCGTCTACTCGCTGGTCGGCGTCGGCAACCGGCCCTACCGCGCGTTCGTGGTGCTGCGCCTGGCACCCTGGGACCGGCGCTCGGCGAGCCAGGCCGAGATCGTCAACCAAGCGCAGCCCGCCGCGCGCCGTCTGCCCGGTGCGCGTGCCGCGGTCGTGAGCCCGGCCGGGCTGGGCCTGCGCGGTAACTCCACGCCGCTGCGCGTGGTGGTCGGCGGGCCCGACTTCGAGCAGGTCAAGCAGTGGGCGGCCGAGTTGCTCGCGCATGCCGAGGCCAACGAGCAACTCATCAACCCGGAGATCGATTTCGAGCAGAACCAGCCCCAACTCGACCTGCGCCTCGATCGTGCCCGTGCCGACGATCTCGGCATCAGCGCGCAGACCATTGCCTCGACCTTGCAGACGCTGTTCGCCTCGCGCGAAGTGACGACCTACGTCGACCGCGGCCGCGAGTACCCGGTGATCGCGCAGGCGCGCCCCGAAGACCGGCGCACCCCCAACGACCTCGCCAACGTCTTCCTGCGCACCGGCGCCGGCGCGGGGTCGGCCGGTGGCACGCTGGTGCCGCTGAGCGCCCTGGTGAGCACTTCGGAGAGTGCCGCGGCGCCCGAGTTGCGCCGCTACGACCGGTTGCCCTCGATCACCATCGAGGCCGGGCTCGCCGAGGACTACGCGCTGGGCGCGGCGCTGGAATACATCGAGGAGGGTGCGGCGCGCATCCTGCCCGCCGGTGCGCGGCTCGCGTACTCCGGGCAGTCGGCGACCTTCAAGGAGACCTCGGGCGGCATCGCGATCACGTTCGCGCTGGCCCTGCTGATCGTGTTCCTGGTGCTCGCCGCGCAGTTCGAGAGTTTCGTGCACCCGCTGGTGATCATGCTCTCCGTGCCACTGGCCGTGGCCGGGGCGGTCTACGCCATGACCATCGCGGGGCTGTCGCTCAACGTCTACAGCCAGATCGGCATCATCCTGCTGATCGGCCTGATGGCCAAGAACGGCATCCTGATCGTCGAGTTCGCCAACCAGTTGCGCGACGCCGGGCTCGGCGTGCGCGAGGCGGTCATCGAGGCGTCGGTGCTGCGTTTTCGCCCGATCGTCATGACGGTGATTTCCACCATCCTGGGCGCGGTCCCGCTGGTCATCGCCTCCGGCGCGGGTGCCGAGAGCCGCATCGCCATCGGCTCGGTGATCATCGGCGGCCTCGGCCTGGCCCTGCTGCTGACGCTGTTCCTCACGCCCGTGCTCTATGCCCTGCTGGCCGGTTTTTCCAGGCCCCGTTCGGCCATCGAGCGCGCGCTGGAGGCGGAACTGCAGGGCCGGACCAGCGCCAGCCTTTGACGCGGGGCGACGAGCGCCGTCGCGGGTCGCGCCCCGGTGCGAAGTCGTCCCCGCCCGCCAGCCTGCGGCCGAGATCGGGCCGGCGCGGTCATCGATCCTGCGGCTTGCCCTTGAGCAACTCGGCGAGGCCGGACAACGGTCGCGAGGTCGGGGTCTCGTCCGCCGAGGCGGTCGCCTCGCCGCCGGCGGCGGCGTCGATCAGCCGCGCGTGCTCGTTGTCGTGACAGTAGACGCACAGCAACTCCCAGTTGCTGCCGTCCGGCGGGTTGTAGTCGTGGTCGTGGTTGCGGTGGTGCACGGTGAGTTCGCGCAGGTTCGCACGGGTGAACTCGCGCCCGCAGCGCCCGCAAACCCAAGGGTACATCTTCAGCGCCTGGGCCCGGTAGCCGCGCTCGCGCTCGCTGCGATCCTGCTGCACCTTCGCGACCAGCGCGTCGAGGCGGGCGTCGTCGCGGGGTTTGCGTGTGACCATGGTCGATTTCCGCGGTTCGCTCGAACGGCCGCTATTGTACGCCGGCAGGCCCGCGGCGGCAGCGGTGCGCGTGGCGCTCGCGCCCGCGCTGCCTCCCCGCTGGCGGGTACGGGTACGTGCGAAGCGCGTCTCTCCAGGGACCGGCAGTCCCGTCGCGGGCGCTTGGTTGGTCAGTCCGGCTGCGCGGGGATCAGCCCCTCGTAAACGTTGCCGAACCGGTCCGATGCCAGCACCACCCACGGCGGCTCGCGCAACGCCTGCTTGGTCGAGGTGGCGTTGCGCACGTCGATGCCGGGCGGCGCCGAGATCAGCAGGCGGTCCTCGCGCTCGAGATCGGCCAGGTCCATGCCCACCGTCCGGTACACGACGGTGTGTTCACCGCGCGGCTCGCCGCGCGGGTAGCGGCTGTGGACCAGGTACAGGCGCGCCGGCTCCCCGCCGATCAGCGCGATCGGGCGCGTCGGCATGATCGATTCGGTGCGGATCGCGTAGGGCAGGTTGCGCCACGTCCCGTCCGGGTCGCGCACGCGCAGCACCAGCTGGCCCTTGCCGAGCACGTCCTTGTTGTCCTTGGTGACGACGAAGACACGCCCGTCGGCGCCGACCGCCGCGTTGAAGTGATCCTCGGCGACCTTGTAGCCCTGCTCGACCACACGCAGCGCCTCCCATCGCTCCGCCGGGTCACCGTCGAGGTGGCGGCGGAAGTACACGCCGTCGCCCTCGCCGCTGCCCTGGTGCCCCCACACCACCCCGACCGCCCCGGGGAAGGCGAACAGTACCGAGATGTCGTCGGGCGAGATCGGGCCGCCGAGGCGCAGCGGCTCGCCCCAGCGCAGCCCTTCGCGGTCCAGCGAGTGACGTACCCAGATCGCCTTGTCGAAATCGTAGGCGATCCACCAGGTACCGGTGCCGTCGCGGGCGATCGTCGCGCTCTCGATGGGCGGCTCGTGCTTCTCGTAGGCCGCCCAGAACGCCGCAGCGTCGCCGGCCGGGGTGGCTGGGCCCGCTGCAGCGGACGCCGGGTTCGCGATCGCCGCCGGCCACACTACCGGTTCGCCGTGCGGGACGTAGGTCCCGCGGTCCGGGTCGTAACGCAGGCTGGCCGTTGCCAGCTGGTGAGGCGCGACCAGCACCGCGCGCGCCAGCTCGCCCTCGGCCCACACGTCCGCCCGGCCGGGCAGTGTGCGCAGCCAGGCATCGAGCGAGGTCACGCGCCGCCAGCCGGCTGCGCCCCGGCGCCAGAGCGAGCTCGCCTCGCCGTCCGGGAGCCAGGCCCACCAGTGCTCGTGGGCGAACCACAGCTTGGACTGCGGCTTGTCCTCGGTAGGGTAGGGCGTGGCGACGCCGAAGACCGCGCCGGGCGGTCGCCGGGCGCTGCT
>JBFJWO010000528.1:0-3195 GCA_041623575.1 Gammaproteobacteria bacterium | reverse complement strand
GCCGCTGCTGCCCACGCTGGGGCTCGACGCGGCGCGGGTCGAACTGCAACCGGCGCGACCGGCGGCGGTTGCGCTGCGCAGGGCGAACGGCGACCCGATCCTGCTGATCAGCGCCGCCGACGTGAGCGCATTGCAGACCCTGCAGCGCCGCCTGCCGCACTACGGGGGCAGGAGCTACGTGGTGTTCGATGGCACCGGGGAGCCGCGCAGCGGCGTGTGGGAGGCGGGCAACTCACCGCTCGCGCGTCGCCTGGAGTGAGTCACGAGCGGGCCGGCGGCGCCTGGCTCGCCGAGGCGCTGATCGGCATCTGGGGCCAGCTGCGCTGGTCCTTCCTGCCGCCGTTGATGGTCTACCTCGCGGCCGGCGTGTCCGGGCTGACCGCCATCGTCGGGACGTTCTTCGTCAAGGACTACCTGGGGCTGTCGGCGGCGTTTATCGCAGGCCTGGGATTCTGGGCCGGCATCCCCTGGGCGCTCAAGATGCCGCTCGGGCACATCGTGGACCTCGTGTGGCGCTACAAGGCGCTGCTGGTCTACCTCGGTGCGGTGCTGGTGGCGCTCAGCATCGCCGTCATGTACCTGCTCATCAGCCGCCCCGAGACCCTCACCGGCATCATGAGCGTCGAGGCCTGGTACGTGCTGAGCGTGCTGCTCGCGCCGAGCGGCTACGTGGTGCAGGACGTGGTCGCCGACGCGATGACCGTGGAGGCGGTGCCGCTGGTCGATGCGCAGGGGCAGGCCTACAGCGACGCCGACGTCAAGGCGATGCACACTACGATGCAGACGCTCGGGCGCTTCGCGATCATCGGCGGCACGGTCCTGGTCGCCGTTGCGAACATCTCTTTGTTCGCCGGCGTCGAGGCCTTGTCGGCGGCGGAGAAAGCCGCGGTCTACGCCGACATCTACCTGCTGGCGCTGGTCATCCCGCTGATCTCGGTGGCCGGCGTCACCCTGGGGGCACTCATGTTGCGCCGGCGGGCCGCCGCGTTGCGGGCACGGGGACACGGCGAGGCGCAGGTCGCGCAGATGCTCTTTGCGCCGCCCGAAGCCGTGCGGCCGGACGGCTGGATCCTCGGCGGCAGCCTCGCGTTCGTGGCGTTCACGCTGGCCGTCGGACTCGGCGACGTGCCGTTCGCGCAGGAGATCGTGTTCGCCGGTTCCATGAGCATCGTGCTGGTGTTGCTGTACCGGTTGTTGCAGCACCTGGGCGAGGCGGCGCGCCGGGCGTTGATCGGGACGGCGGTGATCATTTTCGTGTTTCGCGCCGTGCCCTTGCCGGGGCCCGGGCAGACCTGGTTCGAGATCGACGTGCTGGGCTTCGATCAGCAGTTCCTCTCGGTGCTGTCGCTGATCACCTCGTGCCTGGCGCTCGCCGGGATGCTGTTGCTGCGCCCGTTGATGGCGCGCCGCTCGATCGCCTGGCTGGTCGCCATGCTGAGCGTGGCCGGCGGTGTGCTCTCGCTGCCCAACATCGGGCTGTTCTACGGCCTGCACGAGTGGACGTCGGCGTGGAGCGCCGGCGTGGTCGATGCGCGTTTCATCGCGATCCTCGATACCGCGCTCGAGTCGCCGCTCGGGCAGATCGCGATGATCCCGATGCTGGCGTGGATCGCGCGCAATGCGCCCTCGCACCTGAAGGCCACGTTCTTCGCCGTCATGGCGTCGTTCACCAACCTCGCGCTGTCGGCGAGCAGCCTCGCGACGCGCTACCTGAACGAGGTCTTCGTCGTCACGCGCGAGGTGCGCGATCGCGAGACCGGCGTGGTGCAGGTCGCCGCCGACTACGGCGAACTCGGGCTGCTGCTGATCGTCGTCACGCTGCTCGGCGTGGGTCTGCCGCTTGCGACCATCGCGCTCATCCAGCGCACGCGGCTGCGCACGCGCGAGTAGTCGCGAGCGGGCGCGCGCGGCGCGGCGTCTATACTGTGGCGCGATCCCAGGATTCGCCGGCCGCGCCGGCAACACCAGCAAAAAGTGATGTTCTACGGCTTCAGCTTCGACGGCGACCAGGCCCATTGCCGCGAGGGCTACCGGGACGCCGAGGGCCTGCTCGCGCACCTGGAGAACGTCGGCGCCACGCTCGAAAAGGCGTTGAAGATCGCGGAGATCACGCGGCTCGAAGTGCACGGCCCGGCCGACCAGATCGCCAAGCTGCGCGGCCCGCTGGCCGGCCTCGAGCCGCAGTTCTTCACGCTCGAATACGGGTTTCGCCGGTAGCGGAACGCCTGCCCGCCGTTCGGGTCAGGCGTTCGCCAGCCAGCAGTCCACCCAGGCGCCGCCGGCTTCGTTGCTGTCGGCGGCCGCCTCGATGAATTTCACGCCGCGCGCACCGTCGAGCACGTCGGGGATGGCGAGCAGGCCTTCGGCCGGGGTCTCGCCGTCGCGGCGCGCGGCGATCGCGATCGCCAGTTCGCGGTAGAGATTGCCCCACGCGTCGCTCAGCGCCTCGCCGTGGCCGCGGGATTGCTTGATCATGCGCCCGGCCGCGACGCCGACGCCCGCGCCGTGCCCGCGCACGATCACCTGCTCGGGCTCGTTCAGGCGGTTCACCCGCAGCAACTCGGCCTGCTCCTGGTCCCATTCGATCCCGCCGCGTTCGCCGTAGAGGCGAATGCGCAGGCCGCAGTAGTTGCCCGGCGCCGCCTGCGTCAGCCACATCGAGCCGGGCGCGCCGTTCTCCATGCGCAGGTTGAGAAAGGCGGTGTCCTCCATCGCCTTGGGGGCGCCGCAGACGTGGAACTCCGCGCGCAGTTGCGCGATCGCCTGGCCGGTCACGAAATTCAGCAGGTGAAAGGCATGGGTGCCGATGTCGCCGGTCGCCGAGGCGCGACCGACCTTCGAGGGGTCGCGCCGCCACCGGGCTCCCTTGAAGCTCGGGTCGTCCGGCGCGGTGCCCCAGTCCTGGGCGTACTCGACCTGCACCTGGCGCAGCGCGCCGATGGTGCCGTTCAGGATCTCCTCGCGCGCCTGGCGCACCATCGGGTGGTAGACGTAAGGGTGGGTCACGCCGAACACCAGCCCGGTGCTCCGCTGTAGCTCGACCAGCGCCAGCGCATCGTCCAGCGTGGTGGTGACGGGCTTGTCGCAGATGACGTCGATGCCGGCTTCGAGAAAGGTCCGGGCGATGTCGAAATGGGTGAAGTTGGGCGTGCAGATGGCGACCGCTTCGATGCCGTCGGCGCGCGCCGACTCGGC
>JBFJWO010000527.1:0-3207 GCA_041623575.1 Gammaproteobacteria bacterium | reverse complement strand
TGCCCAGCGCCTCGCCGCGACGCACCGTGAAAGACACCTGGTTGGCGGCGTGGTAGACCTCGTCGCCGATCACGAAACAGGTATCGAGGTCACGTACCTGCAGCAGCGCCTCGTCGTCGACGGTGCCGGTCGTGGTCGCGGGCGGCACTTCGGCGGCGACGGCGGTGGCCGCCGCCGGCCGGGTCATGGCGCCTGCCTTGAGACGCGGGTCCAGGATGTCGCGCAGGCCGTCGCCCACCAGGTTGGTGCCGATCACCAGCAGCAGGATCACCAGGCCCGGGATGCTCGCCACGTGCGGGGCGGTGATGATCAGCTTGCGCCCGTCGCCCAGCATCGAGCCGAGATCGGCCTGCGGCGGCTGGGCGCCGAGGCCGAGGAACGACAGCCCGGCCGTTTCCAGGATCATCCAGCCGAGCGTGGTCGACATGGTGATGACGATGACCGGCAGCACGTTGGGCAGCAGTTCCGAGAAGATGATGCGGGCGTCGGTCAGGCCGCACAGGCGCGCGGCGTCGATGTATTCGCGGCTCACCAGGCTGACCGTCACCCCGCGCACCGAGCGGGCGAAGAACGGGATGTTGACCAGCGCGATGGCGATCATGGCGTTGCCCAGGCCGGGGCCCAGCGCCGCCACGATCGCCAGCGCCAGCAGCAGGTAGGGAAACGCCATCAGCATGTCGACGCCGCGCATCAGTACGTTGTCGACCTGTCGCCCGTAGAAACCGGCGACCAGCCCGATGGCCGTGCCGAGCGCCGTCGCGAGCAGCGTGGCGACGAGGCCCACGGCGAGGCTCACCCGCGTACCCCAGACGATCCGCGCGAGGAGATCGCGCCCGAGCTGGTCGGTGCCGAGCAGGTGGCCGGCGTCGAAGGGACCGCGCAGGCGGTCGGCCACCGCCGTGGCGTCCGGATCCGCCAGCGGCAGCAGCGGCGCGGCGAGCGCAAGCAGCGTGATACTGCCGAGCAGGGCGAGCCCGAAGACGGTCAGCCCGTTGCGGCGCAGGCGCGCCCAGGCGCCGGGGCGCGAGCGCTCGGGAGCGGCGGGTGCAACGCTGGCCGCGGCCATCCGCGTCAGACCTTTACCCGCGGGTCGAGCAGCGCCTGCAGCACGTCGGTCACGAGGTTGATCAGCACGTAGCAGGCCGCCACGACCAGCACCCCGCCCTGCACCAGCAGGATGTCGCGGGTGGAGATCGCGGTGACCAGCATGCGCCCGATACCGGGCCACTGGAACACGCTCTCGATGTAGACCGCGCCGCCGAGCACGAAGCCGGCCTGGATGCCGATGACCGGGAGGATGTTGACCAGCGCGTTGCGAAAGGCATGGCCGTAGATCACCCGACCCTCGCGCAGGCCGAGCGCGCGGGCGGTGCGCACGTAGTCCTGGCGCAGCACCTCGAGCATGTTCGAACGCGTCAGCCGGGCCACGACGCCGGTGGCGACCACCGCCAGCGCGAACGCCGGCAGGGTCAGGTGGTGCAGCAGGTCGAGCACGCCGCCGTCACCGAACAGCGAGTACATGCCGCCGGTGGGAAACCAGCGCAGTTGCACCGAGAACCACAGGATCAGGACGATGCCGAGGAAGAACGACGGCGTGGAGATACCGATCAGCACCAGCAGGGTGACCAGCTTGTCCTGCCAGCCGTACTGCTTGACGGCGCTCAGGATACCGGCGCCGATGCCGAAGGCGGTGCACAGGGCAAGCGCCGCGCCGGCCAGGATCAGGGTCGGCACGAAGCGCTCCAGGACCTCGTCGAGCACCGGGCGGTTGAGGGAGTAGGAGCGCCCGAAATCGCCCTGCACGATCCCCGACAGCCAGTGCACGTACTGCACCGGGAGCGGGCGATCGAGGCCGAGTTCGCGGTTCAGGCGCTCGACGTTCTCCGGCGTGGCGTAGGAGCCGAGAATGGCGGTCGCCGGGTCGCCGGGGATCAGCGAGATCACCAGGAACACGATCACCGAGATCCCGAACAGCACCGGGACGGTCAGCAGCAGGCGGCGAACGACGTAGGCGAGCACTTCAGTTCATGACGGTCGCGACCCGCCGCCGCGACGAGCGCGGGGGGCGGGTCGCGTGCGCAGGCCGCTCAGCGTTTGCCGGTCTTGTGCAGCAGCAGCAGGAACGAGGGTTGCAGCCGGAAGTTCTCGACCCGGCTCGAGGTCACCGCGTTCTGTTTCCAGTTGGCGATGAACGCCCAGGGCGCGTCTTCGTAGACGATCGCCTGCATCTCACGGTAGAGGCGGGCGCGCTCGGACTGGTCGGTGGCGGTACGCGCCGCCTCGAGCAGGCGGTCGACCTCGGCGTTGGCGTAGTAACCGGAATTGAAGCCGCCGTTCTCGGGCCACGCCTTGCTGCGCAAGGCGAGGAAGGGCAGGGTGTCCGGGTCGTTGGTCATCCACGCCATTTCCGCCATGTCGGCCTTGCCCGCAAGCCCCGGGTTGACCTTGCCGAGGAACGTGTTCCACTCGTAGGTCTCGATCTTCGCGCGCAGCCCCACCGCCGCGAGATCGGCCTGGATGGCCGTGCCCATGGCCACCGGGTCGAGCATCCCGGAGCCGCCTTCCGTGACGTAGAAGGTGATCTCGCGCCCGGCGTAGCCCGCCTCCTTGATCAGCGATCGGGCCTTGTCCGGATCGTAGGGGTAGGGTTTCAGGCTGGTGTTGTACGCCCACGCGAAGGCGCTCGGGGTCGGCCCGGTGGCCACGGTCGCGGTGCCCTGCAGCACGCCGTCCACCAGCGCCTGCTTGTCGATGGCGTAGTTCACCGCCTGGCGCACGCGCTTGTCGGTGAACGGGCCTTCCTTGAGGTTCAGGATCAGGAACCACAGGTGCGGGCCGGCCTGCTCGTGCAGCGTGTAGTCGGGCGAACCGGCGAAGGTCGCGACGTTGTCCGGCGGTACCTCGACCATCAGGTCGATGCCGCCGGAGAGCATCTCGCTGACCCGCGCGTTGGCGTCCGTGATGGGCCGGAACACCACGCCGCGCAGCGGCGGTGCGCCGTCCCAGTAGTCGTCGTTGCGCTGCAACGCCACCTGGCGGTTGCTCTCCCAGCGGGCGAAGCGGAAGGCGCCGGTGCCGGCCGGGTTGCGGCCGAACTCGCCCTTGTGTTTGCGCACGGCACTCGGCGACACCATCAGCCCGGTGGGATAGGCGAGGTTTGAGAGCAGCGGTGCGTAGGGCGCGTCGAGGCGCAGCCTGACGGTGTAG
>JBFJWO010000526.1:0-3215 GCA_041623575.1 Gammaproteobacteria bacterium | reverse complement strand
GGCCGTAGCCGACGCCGCCGCCACCGTCGGCGCCGAGGTACTGGCCCGCGCCTTCGAACTGCCAGATGCCCTCGGGGAAGCTGCGGTGGTTGCGCACCGGCAGGAACCACGGCCTGCCCCGGACCACCTCGTGCAACTCGTGGACGAGGCGCTCGATGCGGATCGGGACCCGGTCCCGGTCGGCGAACCAGCGCTCGCGCTGCGTGCGGCGCAGCTTCGCGTGGCGGCCCGCCAGGTGGCGTTTGCGCGCCGCGACGCGTTGCGCTGCGCGCTCGTCACCCGCCAGGCGCTGTCCGATCGCCTCCCCGAGCAGCTCGCTCGCGAGCAGCGGGTCGCAATCGAGCTGCAGGTCGACGGCCGCCTCCCAGGCGCCGAAGTTGGACCAGCTGTCGGGCACGACGTTTTCCATCGAGACGTTGATCAGCCGCTGACCTTCGCGACCGCGCTCGGCGCCGCCGTAACCGCCGACGGCATTGGTCGCATCGATGCAATCGAGCGCCAGCACCACGTCGGCGCGCGTGCGGATCTCCGGGTCGCCGCTCAGGTTCTGCGGGTGATCGCTCGGCATGCACACGATCGCGCGGTCGTCGACGTAAGCCGCACCGGTCAGTTCCACCAGGCGCTGCACGTGTGCCGTGACCTCGGCCCGGATACCGAAGCGCCCGGCGACGATCAGCGGCAACTCGGCGCCGAGCAGCAGGTCGGCGGCCGCCGCCAGTGCCCGTGGATTGGGGGCCGCGGGCGCCGCCACCCGGTTGTGCGGCAGATCGGGTGACGGGATCACGAGGTCGCCCGGGATCGCGGCCTCCTGCACGCCCTGGTCGATGGACACGTAGACCGGTCCGCGCGGTTGCGAGGCGGCGACTTTACGGGCCTTGAACAAGGCGTCCAGCGTCGCCTGCAGGGTCGGCGGCTCGCTGGTCCACTTGCTGAACGGACGGACCAGGTCGCTCTGACTGCGCGCCGAGTGCACCCAGTCGATATAACGCCGCCGGGCGGGGTCGGCCGGCCCGCAGCCGCCGAGGATCATCACCGGCGTGCGATCGCAGTACGCGTTGTACACAGCCATGCTGCCGAGCATCAGGCCCACCAGGTCGTGGACGATGCACAGCGACGGCTCGCCGGTCGCTTTCGCATAGCCGTGGGCCATCGACACCGCGATGGTCTCCGTGGTGCACAGTACGATCTGCGGCGCGCGGTTGCGGGTATGGTTGACGAGCGAGTCGTGCAGGCCGCGAAAGCTCGATCCCGGGACCAGGAAGACGTGGCGCAATCCCAGGCTCGCGAGTGCATCGGCGATGACGTCGGAGCCGTAGCGCGGCGCGGCGTCGGCGCCCGGCAGGTCGGCGGGCGTTTCCGGGTAGCGCATGTGCTTCGGGTCGTAACGCTCGCTCACGCCGACTCTCCAGCTGACGCCGGCGCCCGTTCGGCCATGGCGCGGCGGCCCGTGGCCACCGCGGCGAGATGGGCCGCGTCCGCCGGCGGCGCATCGCCGCGCCACACCACGTGCAGGTCCGGCCTCACCAGCACGAAGTTGCGCTGATACACGTCGAGCGCGGGCCGTGAGTTCAACGCCAGGGCGTCGAACGGCGCGCCGAGCCGGGCGAACCCCGCGCGCAGCTCGTCGCTGCCGTCGGTCGAGCCCCTCAGGCACAACAGCACGAACCCGCTCGTCAGCCTGTCCTGCACCGGCGTGCCGTCGTCGAGTCGAACGTGCGGCAGGCGTGCGCCGGGCCACGACGTCGGCCGGTAGGTACGAAACCGGTGCTCGGGCCCGCCCGGCTCCTCCCACACCAGCGGCGAGCCGACGTAGCGATAGCCGAGCTCGGCGCCGATCATCTCGTTGGTCTTGCGCTGCTCCACGTCGGCGACGCGCGCGAGGTGCTCCCTCGCGCGTTCGCCCGCCGGCGATTGCTCGAACATGAGCGGACCGCACAGGGCGCGCCACTTGCGCCGCCCGCCCGCCGCGTAGCGCGAGGCGCCGACGTTGCGATCGCCGACCTGGCGGCGCTCGATCTCGTAGGAGGCGAGCATGTCCGGTCCGCCCCACCCCGCCAGCGTCGCCGCGAGCTTCCACCCGAGATCGATCGCATCGCCCACGCCCGTGTTCATGCCGAGCCCCCCGGTCGGGATGACGAGATGCACGGCGTCGCCGGCCAGGAAGATGCGCCCGTCGCGATACCGATCGGCCAGCAGCAGGTTCTGGCGCCAGGGGTTGCAGCTGAGCAGCTCGTAGTCGAGCGCCACGGCGACGGTGCGCTCGAACATCGCTTTCATCGCGGCGGCGTCCTCCACCCGCGAGTGCAGGGTGAAATGCCGGGTGCTGTCCTGCATGATCAGGAACGTCGCCTTGTCGTCGGCGATGTGATAATGACGCCCCTTGCCCGGCCCCGCGCCGATCGGGATGCGCTCGAACAGGTCGTCGCACCGGAACAGCGCCTGCTGCAGTCGCGAAATGTCGCCGTCGCCGCGCAAGCGGATACCGAGTTGCTTGCGCACGGTGCTCGCGCCGCCGTCGCAGCCGACCAGGTAGTCGGCCTCGATCGTTTCACGCGTGCCGTCGAGGTGGCGCAGTTCGGCGCTCACGCCCTGCGCGTCCTGGCGGCCCTCGAGGAACTGCCAACCGTAGCGCACATCGACACAGGCCAGGCTTTCGGCCACCGACTTGAGCAGCGGTTCCAGGGTGTACTGCGAGATCAACTGGTACGGCTCCAGCGGCAGGCTGCCGTCGTTGACGCCCGCGGCGATCTCGCGGGCCGCGTCGACCGAAGGATAGGGCAGGTGCAGGATGGGCGGGCGATCGAGCGTCAGCGCGATGTAGACGTCCATCGGCACGTCGGCGCGCAAGCCGGCCGCGCGGATGCGCGAGGCGAGCCCCATGCGCCGGTAGATCTCCATGGTCCGCGCGTTGCACCGCTCCATCTTGGGCTGGAACTCCGGTGCCGCCTTCTGCTCGACGAGCACGCACTGCACCCCGCGCTGGCCGAGGTCGATGGCCAGTGTCAGGCCCACCGGGCCGCCGCCGACGATGAGTACCGGGGTTCTCAACCGAAAATGAATTCCAGCGATAAGTAATTTTTATTTGTGTAGATTACTACACTGGATACCATTGCCCAATGCCGGACCCCGGAAGAAGAACATCGGCGCACGCGCAAGCCATCGAGAACCTGGTCACGGCAAACCGCATCCTCGCGCGCGAGGAGGTGGTCGATGCC
>JBFJWO010000525.1:0-3217 GCA_041623575.1 Gammaproteobacteria bacterium | reverse complement strand
TATCGAGCAATTGCGCGAGCGTGTCGCCGCGACGCAGCACCAGCCGTGAGCCGAGCCCGGTCAGCGTGCCCGCCAGCGCGGCGAGGCTGTGGTGCAGCCACCAACGGCTGGCACCACCGGGTGCGCGCAGCGCCGTCTCGTCCAGGACGTGCACGGGAATCACGGGTTGCCCGCTCGCCGCCGCCGCGCGCAAAGGCTCGTGATCGGTAGTGCGCAGATCGCGTGTGAACCAGACCACGACCGGTCGCGGGCCCGGGCGTTGCCGCGCGGTGCTGGCGTTGCTCACCTCGATTGTCCCCCTGCGAGCGTCGGGTGTTGCGTCCTGCCTGGCGGGGCGCGGGGCGCGGGACGATCACTCGACGCAAACCGGGAGCATAACTCAAAAGGGCGGGCCGTCGCGGCGGCGCCGGCACACGGCGCAGACCGGGGTCACAGGCGGTCCGGGCGCGGGCTCAACCCGGGCGGCGGCGCGCATCCTCCAGGATCATGTCGGAGACTTTTTCGCCGATCATGATGGCCGGCGCGTTGGTGTTGCCCGAGACGATCTCGGGCATGATCGATGCGTCCGCCACGCGCAGGCCCTCGACGCCGCGCACGCGGCCCCGCGGATCGACCACGGCGCGCTCGTCTATGCCCATGCGGCAGGTGCTGGTCGGGTGATAGATGGTCTGGCTGTAGAGGCGCGCGGCGGCCAGCAGTTCCTCGTCGCTCTCGTACACCGCGCCGGGCACGAACTCCTCCACGATGTGCTCGCGCAGCGCCGGCGCGCCGGCGATGCGCCGGGCGGTCTTGATCCCGGCGACCGCTGCCTCCCGGTCGCCCGGCGTGGACAGGTAGTTGGGGCAGATCCGCGGGTGCACGCCGGCATCGGGCGAGACGATGTGCACCGAGCCCCGGCTTTCGGGCCGCAACTGGCAGACCGAGGCGGTGAACGCCGAGAACGGATGCGCACCCTCGCCCGGCTTGTCGGCGCTCAGCGGCTGCATGTGGAACTGGATGTCGGGGCGGTTCACCGACGGGTGCGAGCGGGTGAATACCGCGACCTGGCTCGCCGCCAGCGTCATCGGCCCGGTGCGGGTGAGGGCGTACTGCAGTGCCATCAGCACCTTGCGCAGGGGATTGTTGACTTCGTCGTTCAACGTGCGCAGGCGTGTCTTGAACACCAGGCGCACCTGCAGGTGGTCCTGCAACTCCTCGCCGACGCCGGGACTGTGGTGCACCACCTCCACGCCGAGCCCGCGCAGTCGCTCGCCGTCGCCGATGCCCGAGCACTCCAGCAGCTGTGGCGAGCCGATAGCGCCGGCGGCCAGGATCAGTTCCCCGGCGACCTCGGCGCGTCGCAGCTCGCCGCCGCGGCGGTATTCGATGCCGCTGACGCGTCGCCCGTCGAACACCAGGCGCGTGACGTGAGCGCGCGTGTGCACCGCCAGGTTCGCCCGCCGCCGCGCCGGGCGCAGGAAGCCGCGGGCCGTGCTCCAGCGAAACCCCTTGTGGGCGGTCTGCTGGAAATAGCCGACGCCTTCCTGGCTGGCGCCGTTGTAGTCGTCGTTGCGCGGGATGCCACACTCGATCGCGGCGTCGATGAAACGCTCGGCAATCGACCGGCGCAGCCGCAGGTTGCCGACTTTGAGCGGGCCACCGACGCCGTGGTAGTCGTCGGCGCCGTTCTCCTGGTCTTCGGATTTCTTGAAGTAGGGCAGCACCTCCTCGAAGCTCCAGCCGGTGTTGCCGAGCTCGTGCCAGCGGTCGTAGTCCTCGCGCTGGCCGCGCACGTAGAGCAGGCCGTTCAATGAGCTGCTGCCGCCGAGCACCTTGCCGCGCGGCCATTGCAATCGCCGCCCCACGATGCCGGGGTCGGGGTGGGTCAGGTAGCACCAGTCGGTGGCCGGGTCGTGCATGGTCTTGAAGTAGCCGACCGGGATGTGGATCCACGGGTTGCGATCGGGGCCGCCGGCCTCGAGCAGCAGCACGCGGTTGCCCGGGTCCGCCGAGAGGCGGTTGGCAAGCACGCAGCCGGCCGATCCCGCGCCCACGATGATGTAATCGAAACGGTCGTCGCCGCGCATGGACACGAGCCCTGGTCGCCGGAAGAGGGATGCACGGCCCGCAACGGTCGGCCGCGCCTGTATGTAACCCGATTCGGCGATGCTGTCCAGTTGGAACCGGGTCCGGGCGGGCGTTTGCTGGCCTGGATCTTGCGACATTCGACCTGCCTGCCAACGACGGCGGGCGGCAAACGGCACCGAAAGGAGGCACCATGAGCCACAACGCAGTCATCGCGTTTTTTCAGGCCGCCGAGGACGACGCGGACCTGCAGGAACGCCTCGAGGCGCTCGAATCCACCGCGCAGCTGGTCGACCTGGCGCGGCTGGAGGGTTACGCGTTCAGCGAATCCGAGGCCCTGGACGTGTTCACCGGGCGCGAACCGCGGCCCGGTGGCGAGCTATCGCCGCAGGCGCTCGATGCGGTGGCGGGCGGCACCGCCGTCCTCCACGGCGATGCGTGGCGCGACTACGCCTGGAAAGGGTATAGGTGGCGCGCCCCCGGGGCGCGCGGGCGGCGCTGAGCCGCGCCCGGGCCCGTTTCGCCCGGGGGTGCATCGACCGCGGCCGAGCCCGCAACTCTCTCCCGGGTGGCGCGATCCCCGGCGCCCGACGGGGTCTCGCCGGGCAGCCAGGGTGACCCGGCCGGCGCACTGCGGGTACACTTCGCGTTTGCCCCAGGCACCTGCGCCGGGGCGCGGCGAAAACACGCGGAGCATCAAAATGATCGATTTCGTGGTGCACGACCAGGGCGACAGCGTCGGCGTCGTCGTGGTGGAGGGGGTCACGGCCGGTGCCGAGTTGACCGGCTGGATCATGGACCAGGACAAGGAGATCAAGTTCCGGGCGGCGAGCGACATCCCGATCGGTCACAAACTCGCGATCGCGCCGCTCGCGGCCGGCGACACGGTGATCAAGTACGGCGTCGACATCGGCCGCGCGGTCGCCGACATCGGCGTCGGCGAGCACGCCCACGTCCACAACATCAAGACCAAGCGCTGGTAGCGCGGAGCGACACTCATGGCAATCGATCTCGAGAACGCGACCTTCCTCGGCTACCGGCGCGAGAACGGACGTGTCGGCGTGCGCAACCACGTCGTCATCCTGCCGGTCGACGACCTGTCCAACGCCGCCTGCGAGGCGGTCGGCAACAACATCAAGGGCACGATGCCCAT
>JBFJWO010000524.1:0-3218 GCA_041623575.1 Gammaproteobacteria bacterium | reverse complement strand
GCTGATGGAACTCAGCGGCGGACCCGGTCTGGGGCACCTCACCTACTGCACCAACATCCACCCCGGCGAAGACTGGCCGGCCGTGCTCGCCGCGCTCCGCCGCTACCTGCCGGCGGTCAAGGCCCGCCTGGCGCCGGAGCGGCCGTTGGGGGTCGGGCTGCGCCTCGCTGCGTCCGCCGCGCGCGCCCTGCGCGAGCCCGCGGCACTCGACGAACTGCGCGGCCTGCTGCGCGACGGCGACTTCTACGTGTTCACCCTCAACGGCTTCCCTTACGGCGCGTTTCACGGCCAGCGGGTCAAGGAAGGCGCCTACCGCCCCGACTGGACGCAGCCGGAACGCCTCGCCTACACCAACACCCTGGCCGACCTGCTGGCCGAGCTGCTGCCGCCCGCCATGAACGGCAGCATCAGCACGGTCCCCGGCACCTACAAGGACTGGGCTTCGCAGGCCGTGCCCGCCATCGTCGATCACCTGCTGCAGCACGTGGCTCACCTGGTCGCGCTTCGCGAACGCACCGGGCGTACCCTGGTGCTGGCGCTGGAGCCCGAACCCTGCTGCCTGCTCGAGACCGTCGCCGAGACCGTGGCCTTCTTCGAGGGCGAGCTGTTTGGCGCCGAGGCCGCCAGGCGCCTCGGCGAACTGAGCGGACTCGGCCCGGCGGCGGCGCAGGAGGCGCTGCGCACGCACCTCGGCGTGTGCTACGACGTCTGCCACGCGGCCGTCGAGTTCGAAGACCCGCGTGCGAGTGTCGAGGCGCTGCGCAACGCCGGTATCAGCATCGCCAAGCTGCAGTTGAGCTGTGCGCTCGCGATCCCCTCGGTGGACCGGGCCGCCTTGCGCGCCCTGCAGCCTTTCGACGAGCCGGTCTACCTGCACCAGGTCGTGCAGCGTCGTGACGGGCGCCTCACCCGCTTCACCGACCTCGAGCCGGCACGCGCGGCGTTCGACCCCGCGCCCGGCACCGAGTGGCGAATCCACTTTCACGTGCCGATCTTCCGCGAGCAGCTGGAGGTGTTCTCCACGACGCAGCCGTTCCTGCGCGAGATCCTGGCGTTGCACCGCGAGCGACCGCTCAGCGAGCACCTGGAGGTCGAGACCTACACCTGGGACGTGCTGCCGGAGCAGTTCCGCAAGGTCGACGCGGACGAGGCGATCGCGCGCGAGCTCGCCTGGGTGCGCGACCGGTTACAGGGATGACGCCGGCCGACGCGTTGCGACTCGGGCGCGTCTCCAACCTGCCGACGGTGTGGTCCAACGTGCTCGCCGGACTGGTGCTGGCCGGCGCACCGCTCCTCGATGCCCGCACCGCGCCGCTGCTGCTCGCGCTGTCGCTGATGTACGTCGGCGGCATGTATCTCAACGACGCGTTCGACGCCGCGATCGATGCGCGCGAGCGCCCCGAGCGGCCGATCCCGGCCGGGCGCGTGCGCCGCTCGACGGTGTTCACCCTGGGCTTCGGGATGCTGGCGCTGGCGCTGGCGCTGCTCGCCTGGCTCGGGCTCGGCTTCGACGGCGGCACGGGGGCGTGGCCGGCGCTGGGCGGCGCGGCACTCGCCGCTACCATCGTCGCCTACGACGCCTGGCACAAGACCAACCCGTTGAGCCCGGTCGTCATGGGCCTGTGCCGGGTGCTGGTCTACGTGACCGCCGGGTTGTGTTTCGTCGCCCCCGTCCCCTCGTTGCTGCTGGTCGCCGCCGGCGTGCTGTTGTGTTACCTCATCGGCCTCACCTACGTGGCCAAGCAGGAGAACCTCGGCCGGGTGCGCAACCTGTGGCCGCTGGCGTTTCTCGCCGTGCCGGTGATCTACGGGCTGACCGCGGGTATCGAGCGCCTCCCCACCGCCCTCTACTGGCTGGCGTTCACCGCCTGGATGCTGGTGGCGCTGTGGTTCATCCGGCGCCGTGCCCCCGGCGACGTACCGCGTGCCGTGGTGAGCCTGATCGCCGGCATCTCGCTGTTCGATGCCCTCGTCATCGCCGCCGCCGGCGCCCCCGGCCTCGCCCTGCTGGCAGTGGCCGCGTTCGCGCTGACCCTGGCTCTGCAACGCCTGGTGGCCGGCACCTGAGCGACACGCCGGCCGGTGTCGCGGGACGTCGATCGAAGCCTGCCGCCGCGCTCAGCCGAAGACCTGCCGCAACACCAGGTCCTTGAAATCGGTCGCCGCCAGCGCACCCTCGGGCAGCAGGTCCGCGCGCGAGGCGATCACCAGCGGCCCGTGCTGCGGGTCGTCGGTCAGGCGCCCGTGCGAGCCGCGCACCAGTTGGGTGTCTTTCAGGGAGATCATATCGAGCAGGGTCCGCAACCCCAGCTTGCGGCGCGCCAGGCGCGAGCCGACGGCCAGCATCGGAAAGCGGATGGCGGGGTCGGTGAACAACTCCACCGGGTCGTAGCCCGGCTTGCGATGGATGTCCACCGTGCGCGCGAAGTCCGGCGCGCGCTCGTCGTCGAGCCAGTAGTAGTAGCTGAACCAGCGGTCGGCCCGCGATACCGCCACCAGTTCGCCGGCGCGCGGGTGATCGAGCCCCGCGGCGCGCTTGCCCTCGCCGTCCAGCACCCGCTCCACGCCGTCGAGGTTCTCCAGCACCTCGCGCACGGCCTCGATCGTGGCGGGCGGGCGCACGTAGACATGCGCCACCTGGTGGTCGGCGACCGCGAACGCGGCGCTGGCGCCGGCGTCGAGGATCTCGCGCCCGTGCTCCTCGGCACGCACCGCGAGCCAGCCGGCCTCGCGCAACGCCCGGTTGAGGTGCACCGCATCGCGCACCGGCGTGATGCCGTACTCCGACACCACGATGGTCTCGCTGCCGGCCGCATCGGCGGCCTCGATGAGCTCGCCGCACAGGGCGTCGATCTCGCCGAGGTCGGCGATCAGCCGCGGGTGAGCGAGGTCCGGCCCCAGGCGTTGCAGGTTGTAGTCGAGGTGCGGCAGGTAGGTCAGCGTCAACGTCGGCTCGCGCGTGCGCATCACGTGCAGGGTGGCGCGCGCGATCCACTCGCTGGAGGTGATGTCCGCGAGCGGCCCCCAGAACCTGAACAGCGGAAACTGCCCCAGCAGCGCGTCCAGTTCGTCGTGCAGCGCCGCCGGGTGGGCGTAGTGGTCGGGAATCTTGCGCCCGTCGGCGGGGTACATCGGGCGGGGCGTGGCGCTCCAGTCGGCGCTGGAGTACATGTTGTACCACCAGAACAGCTTCGCGCAGGTGAACGCCGGGTCGCGTG
>JBFJWO010000523.1:0-3221 GCA_041623575.1 Gammaproteobacteria bacterium | reverse complement strand
GGGCCCGCGCCGGTCTCGAGCAGCAGCTTGTTGGCGCCGGGCATGCGGCGCGATTGCCCCGCTGCCAGCACGATCGCGCTCACCGCGGTCATCGCGCTCACCGCGTTCGCGTCCCGGCGCAACGTGGCGGTGACTTCGGCCATGATGGCGATCGCGATCTCCGCCGGGGTCGCGGCCCCGATGTCGAGGCCGATCGGGCCGTGGATGCGCGCCAGGTTCGCCTCGTCGACGCCCTGCTCGCGCAGGCTGGCGAGGCGCTTGGCGAGTGTGCGCCGGCTGCCGAGCACGCCGACGTAGAAAGCCGGCGAAGCAAGCGCCTCGGCCAGCGCCGGGGTATCCAGCTTCGGGTCGTGGGTGAGGGCGACGACGGCGGTGCGCGCGTCCGGGCGCAGCCGTGCGAACGCCGGCGCCGGCCACTCGTGGCGCAGCTCGACACCCGGAAAGCGCGTCTCGCTGGCGAACGCGCGGCGCGGGTCCACCAGCGCCACCGAGTAACCGGCGGCCCGGGCCATGGGAATCAGCGCCTGGGCGATGTGCACCGCGCCGACCACCACCATCCGCAGCGGCAGGCTGAAGACCTGCAGGAAATGTTCGCGCCCGGCGATCTCGAGTCGGCGCCCGCGATCCGTGCGCAAGGCGTCCGCGGCATGCTCGGCGACGCCCGGCGGCCAGCCCGCAGGGTCTTCGCCGAGCAGCGTGGACTCGCCGCTGTCGAGCGAGGTCAGCAACAGCGCGGCGCGACCGTCGGCCCGGGCGGCGGCGATCGCGCTCAGGGTCGGAGCCGTCAGGCACGGCGTGACCAGGACCTCGATGCGCCCGCCGCAGGCGAGGCCGACGTCCCAGGCATCCTCGTCGCTGACGCCGAAACCCAGCAGCTCATGGCCGCCGTCGCGCACGATCTCGCGCGCCTTGCGCACCACCTCACCCTCGACGCAGCCGCCCGACACCGAACCCAGGAAGTTACCGGCGCCGTCGACCAGCAGCTGGCTGCCTGTCGGGCGTGGCGACGATCCCCAGGTCGCAACCACCGTGGCCAGCGCGAGCTCGCGGCCCTCGGCCAGCCATTCGGCGGCCACCGGCAGCACATCGTCGGTCGGGTCGGTCATCGCAACGAGCCTCCGCGGACTAATAGCGGTATGATTCGCGTTCGGCCTTCGAACAATACCAACGGTCGAGACTACCCGCCGCCGCGCTGCGCGGCAAACGTCGTAAGGAGGACAGGCGTTCCCATGCAATACACACTCGAAGTCAACGGCAAGCGACACACGGTCGACGTCGACGCCGACACCCCGCTGCTGTGGGTCATCCGCGACAGCCTCGGCCTGACCGGGACCAAGTTCGGCTGCGGGATCGCGCAGTGCGGCGCGTGCACCGTGCACGTCGGCGGCCAGGCCGTGCGCTCGTGCTCGTTCCCGGTGGCGGCCGTCGGGACGCAACCCGTGCGCACCATCGAGAGCCTGGACGACCACCCCGTGCAGAAAGCCTGGGTGGCGCAGGACGTGCCCCAGTGCGGCTATTGCCAGTCCGGCATGATCATGGCGGCGGTGGCGCTACTCGAGGCGACCCCGAACCCCAGCGAACGCGAGGTGGCCGAACGGGTCACCAACATCTGTCGCTGCGGCACCTACAACCGGGTGCGCTCGGCCATCCTGGCCGCGGCGCGCAACGCGTGAGGAGGAGTGAGATGGCTGACCGCACGACCCTGACGCGACGTCGTTTCCTGGCCGCCACCGCGGCCGGCACCGGCGCCCTGGTACTCGGGTTTCAGATCCCCTCGCCGGGGCGCCTCGGTGGCGCGATCGCCGCCGGGCACGCCCCGACCACACTGGTCGACGGCTGGCTCGTCATCGGCACCGACAACAGCATCGTGGTGCGGGTCGCCTCCTCGGAGATGGGCCAGGGCGTGTACACCGCCATGCCCATGCTGATCGCCGAGGAACTCGAGGTCGGCATGGACCAGATCCGTGCCGAGATGGCGCCGGTCGGCAAGGCCTTCACCAACCTCGCGTTCAACATGCGGGCGACCGGCGGCAGCACCTCGATCCGCTGGTCCTACGAACCGCTGCGCAAGGTCGGCGCCCACGCGCGCGAGCTGCTGCGCGCGGCCGCCGCACAGACCTGGAAAGTGCCGGCCGGCGAGACCCGCGCCGAGCGCGGCGAGATCCTGCACCCGGCTTCCGGGCGGCGTGCGAGCTACGGGCAACTCGCCGCGCTCGCCGCCGGACTCACCCTGCCGAGCGAGGCGCCTCTCAAGCCCAAGAGCGAGTGGAAACTGCTCGGCAAGCCCACCGCGCGCCTCGACACCCCGCTCAAGACGACCGGAAGGGCGGATTTCGGCATCGACGTGAAGCTCGACGGGATGCTGATCGGCAGCGTGGCCGCAAGCCCGGTGTTCGGCGGCAAGCTGACCTCGGTGGACCGCACGCCGGCGATGAACGTCAAGGGCGTGCGCGACGTGATCAGTCTGCCCGACGCGGTGGTGGTCGTCGCCGACGGCTACTGGCCGGCAAAGAAGGGCCTCGCCGCCCTCGACCCGCAGTGGGCGCCCGGCGACAACGCCGGCAACGACAACGACAGGATCAGCGCGCTGCTGCACGCCGGCATGAACAAGCAGGGTGCGCAGGCCGCGGCTCGCGGCGACGCCGCGGCGCTGGACAGTGCCGCTCGCAAGCTCTCGGCCACCTACGAGGCGCCGCTGCTGGCCCACTCGACCATGGAGCCGATGAACGCCACCGCCGACGTACGCGCCGACGGCGTGGACCTGTGGCTGCCGACGCAGGGCCCCGGGATCGTCCCCGGCATCGTGGCGCAGCTGACCGGCGTCGCGCCCGAGCAGGTCCGTGTGCACACGACCTTCCTCGGCGGTGGCTTCGGGCGGCGTTTCGAGATGGACTTCATGGTGCAGGCGGTGCTGGCCTCCAAGGCCGCCGGCGCCCCGGTGAAGCTCATCTGGTCGCGCGAAGAGGACACCCGACACGACTTCTACCGCCCACCGTCGGTGGCTCGCCTGCGCGGCGGCCTCGACGCGGCCGGCAAGGCCGTCGCGCTCGATGCCCGCATCGCGAGCCCCTCGATCTTCAGCCGCGTCTTCCCGCAGTTCGTCAAGGACGGCGTGGACTCCACGGCGGTCGAGGGTATCGCCGATTCGCCCTATGGCTTCCCCAACTTCCACACCGACTACGTGATGCAGGAGGTCGGCGTGCCGGTCGGCTTCTGGCGCT
>JBFJWO010000522.1:0-3239 GCA_041623575.1 Gammaproteobacteria bacterium | reverse complement strand
GCTCGACCACGTTGAAGCTCGATACCGAGACGCCGACGGTGAGGATCGCCGTGCCGGGGCCGCCGCTGCCGGCGTTGGTCGTCGTCACGCTGCCCGTGCTGTTGTTGTAGCTGCCGGTCGCCGAGGAGGTCACGCTGACGCTCACCGTGCAGCTGCTCGCCGCGGGAATCGTGCCGCTCGCGAGCGAGAGCGAAGTGCCGCCGGCGTTGGCCGTCGCGGTGCCGCCGCAGGTGTTGACGAGGCCCGGCGTCGCCGCGTTGACGAGGTTCACCGGGTAGTTGTCGGTGAACGAGACGCCCGTGGTCGGCGTCCCGTTCGTGTTGGTCAGCGTCACGGTGAGCGTGCTGGTCTGCCCGGTGCTGATCGACGCCGGCGTGAAGCTCTTCGCCACGCCCGGCGCCGCGTTCACGGTCAGCGTCGCCGAAGCGGCCGTGCCGCTGCCGGCGTTGGTCGAGGTCACCGTGCCGGTGCTGTTGTTGAAGGTACCCGCCGAGGGCGATCGAACGCTCACGGTCACGGTGCAGCTGCCCGAAGCGGGCACCGTGCCGCCCGTCAGCGTGAGCTGGTTGGCGCCTGCGTTGCCCGTCGCCGTACCGCCGCAGCTGTTCGTAAGGCCCGGGGTCGTGTGATTGACCAGCGCGCCCGGATAGGTGTCGGTGAACGCGACGCCGGTGATGGCGACGGTGTTGGAATTGCTGATCGTCACCGTCAGCGTGCTCGGCAGGCCGATGCCGACGGACGTTGGGCTGAAGCTCTTGGTCACCGTGGGGCGGTTGTTGATCCGCAGCGTGGCCGACGACGCGGTGCCGTTCGCGGCGTTGGTGGAGGTCACTGTGCCGCTGCTGTTGTTGAAAAGGTTCGCGGTGGCCGAGGTCACGCTCACGCTCACCGTGCAGCTCGCGCCGGCGGCGAGCGTGCCGCCGGAGAGCGTGAGCTGATTGGCGCCCGCGTTGCCGGTCGCGGTGCCGCCGCAGGTGTTGCTGAGCCCCGGCGTGGCTGCGTTGACCAGCGTGCCAGGGTAGGTGTCGGTGAACGCAAGGCCGACGATCGAGCCGGCGGCGTTGGGGTTGGTGATCGTGATCGACAGCGTGCTGGACAGGCTCGTGCCGGTGGCGGTGGGGCTGAAGCTCTTCGAGACGGTCGGCGCGGTGATCTGCGTGAAGGTCACCGCAGCGGTCTGTGTGATGACCACGCTGTCGGTGGTGACAGTCGCCGTGTAGGTGACGGTCTGCGGCGTGGTGTTCGTGACCGTGAAGGTGGCGACGCCGCTCGCGTTCGTGACCGCGCTCGCCGGCGTGATGCTGGAGCTGCCGCCGCCCTGGCCGAGCGTCACCGTCTTGCCGGAAAGCGGCGTGCCGCAGGGGCTGCGCACGGTCACCGTGATCGTGGAGGCAGTAGCGCCGTTCGCCGGCACGCTGGCAGGTGCGGCCGTCACGCTCGACTGCGCCGCGTCGGCGGGCGAGTTTCCGGTCACCGTCAGCGATCCCGAGCTCGCGGTGACGTTGCCCGCAGTCGAGGTCACCTGGAACCCGCCCACGTTGTAGGTTCCGGCATTGCACGAGGTGACCTCAACCGTCACGGTGCAGGTGCTGTTGCCGGTAAGCCTTCCGCCGCTCAGGCTGACCGACGTACCCCCGGGCGCGGCCGTTACCGTGCCGGTGCCGCAATCCGTGGTCGCGGCCGGCGTCGCGGCATTGAAGAGATTCGCCGGGTAACTGGCGGTGAACGCCATGTTGTTCGGGTTTCCCGGCGGGCTGTTCGCCATCGTGATCGTGAGCGTAGAGGTGCTACCGCCGCCGATGGAGGCGGGGCTGAAGCTCACCGTCGCGCCGCTCAGGTCCGCCCAGGCCGAGGGCGCCGCCAGCAGCGAAAGCGCGACGAATGAAAGTCTTAGAAGGCGCATGGACGCTCGGATAACGAGCCTAACTTAGCACCGAGCGGCGCAGCAAAGGCGTGAAGGAATTCCCCCTCAGTCGACCGGCCGACGAGAGGCATCCCCGGTGCGCTCGAAGGCGCGCCAGGGCTCCCCGGGACCCTCCCGGCAGGCGCCGTACTGGAACGGCAGCCAGCCGCGGCCAGGGTTTAAAAAACGTAAATCCACGAACCACGCGCAAGTCGAGCCCTGCGTGAGGCCGTCGAAGGCGGGCTTGTCGGCGAACCAGCGCATGAACCCGAGCGCCTCTGAATTCCAGGCCGCGCGCGCGATGCGCTGCTCGGCCTCCGTCTCGCCGTAGCGCGTGCGCGTCTCCCAGCGCGCGTGGGCTTGCGGATGGAACGCGGCGTTCAGCCGCCCGACGAAGTCGTGCGCCGGGGGCAACGGCTCGGTGCGGCGCAGGTTCACGTGCGCGAAGCGGTGCGCCGCCTCGTCGCTCGCAAATACGGTCCAGTTGAAGGGCGTCACCGCGCGCGGGTGCGCGGCGATCTCGACCTTGCCCCAGCCCTGCTGCCGCGCATGCTCGCGCGCGTAATCGAGCGCCTGTTCCTTCAGCAACGCCTGAAAGCCGACGTAGGCGACGAGCACCGCTCCCGCCGCTATTGCCGGAACGCGCGAGCCGCGCCAGACGAGGCAGGCGATGAGTCCCGCGAGGATGATGCCAGTGAACCACAGGTCGATGATGAAAGTCATGCCCCAGGCGTAGCGGGCATCCGACAGCGGCGCGAAGATGATGGTGCCGAAGCCGGTGATCAGGTCGCCCAGGATGTGCGCGCCGAGCGAGAGCGCGCATACGCCGTAGAGCGCGCGCCAGCCGCGCGGCTCGCGCAGCATCTTGGCGAGGAGCCACGCGAGCAGCAGCGCCCACACCGGCAGCAGCAGCACCGAGTGCGTCGGCCCGCGGTGCTGCTCGAGGTAGAAGACGGGCGAGACGAAGGCGAGGACGAAGTCGAGGTCGGGCGCCGCCGCGGCGAAGAACCCCGCCGCCACGCGCCGCGGCAGCGAGCGCGGCGGCGCGTCCTTGGGCGCCGTCGCCCGGGCGAGGAGCGCGCCCGAGAGGGCGTGGGTGAGCGTGTCCATAAATGGGGACAGACCCCATTATTCCGCAGAGCGAAAAAATGGGGTCTGTCCCCATTTAATCACGCGGCGCGCTTTTTCCTTTGCGCGTCCTTGGCGTGCATCTGGGCGTAGGCGCCGTGGGCGGCGGATTCGGCGTCGCCGACGTGCACCGGGTAGCCCATGTCGTCGAGCACCGAGCCCAGCGCCGAGAGGCACAGCATGACGTTGTCCGGGCGGCAGGAGTAGC
>JBFJWO010000521.1:0-3271 GCA_041623575.1 Gammaproteobacteria bacterium | reverse complement strand
GGGCGAGTTCATCTTCCTGCGTGTGGACGTGCGCGTCGAAGGCGTACCGGCGGAGCGTGTCAAGGTCGAGGTACACGTTTCGCCGGCGCCGGCTGTCGAGGCCGCCGAGCCCGCGCCACCCGCGCCTGCGAGCACGCCGCCCGCCGCCCGCCCGCTCGCGCCCCTGCCGACCTTGTAGAGGAGCCTATCGAATGTGCCAGGCTACCCCTGTCGGGCGCCGCGGGCTGGCGCCGTTGCTGGCCGCGCTGCTCGGTGCGCTCGCGCTCCCCGTGTTCGCGCAGGCCGACGACCCGCTCACGATGAGCGTCGGCGCCGGCGTGCAGTTGTCCGGCTGGCAGGGCGAGAACGAAGGCAGCAGCGAGACGGATTTCGATGCCGGCGGCGGACTGCTGCGGCTGAACGTGTCGCTGCAGAAGGGCCGCTTCTATGGCGGGCTCTCCCTGACGGGCGGGCGCTTCGACTTCGAGGAAGGCTCGCCCGATCGGGTCGGCCCGGAGAGCTCCGCGCCGCCCGACCGGGAAGCCACCGTCGAACGCGGCGAGTTCGACCTGCTGCTCGGCTACTGGTTCTGGGAACGCGTGTCCTTGTTTCTCGACGTCAAGAGCGTCAGCAACGAGTGGCAGGGCGAGAGCTACTCGCTGCGCTACTCGGGCCTCGGCGCCGGCGTCTCGGGGTTCGTTCCGCTGGCCGAGCCGTGGACGCTGTTCGGCAGTTTCGGCGTGGTGCCGCTCACCATCCGTGCCCTCGGCGAGGACATCGGGGACGGCCGGGGCAGTGCCCTCGAGGTGGGCGTGCTCTACCGCCTGGGGCAGCGCACCAGCCTCTCCTTCAGCCTCAAGAACCAGCACCAGGAGTACGATTTCGACAGCGGCGCCGACCAGACCCACGACCTCGGCGGTCTGGCCTTCGGCATCACGCACCGGCTGGAGTAGGGTCGACGGGCGGGCGGCCCGCCCGCGGGGCACGGCAGCGGCCGCGTGGTTCGGCCTCGAGCGCCGCCGGCCGCGCCCGGTTTTGACATCTCACGCGCGGGTGTAGGACAGTACGCGGGTTTTTCGCCGTCTGGACGCCCGCGCCCTTGTCGAATCCGTTGCCGTTCCCCTGGCACCGCGTGGTTGCGGTGCTGCTCCTCGGTGCCGTTGCGGGCTGCAGCGCCGGTCCCCCGCGAGCGCCCGCGCTCGCCGCTTCCATCACCACCTACCTCGGCGACGCCCAGACCTTCCGGCGCGGCGACGAGTTGTCGTTCTTCGTCTCGCTCGGCGAACCGGCGCGGGTGGTGATCCTCTACCAGGACGCCGCCGGGCAGCTCATCCAGTTGCTGCCGAACCGGCTCGACCCGGTGGGCGAGTTGCCGGCGGGCGAGTACATGGCGTTCCCGCGCGCACTCGACGAGTTCACCTTGCGCGTCGATGCACCGTTCGGCGCCGAACGCGTGTGGCTGTTCGCCAGCACCGGCGGCCTGCCGGAACTCGAGGGCGAGGAGGCCGGGGATCTCAAGCGCGTCACGCTCGACCTCGAAGGCGTGCGCGGGCGCGTTCGCGAGTACGTGGCCGGTGGCGGCGGGCGCTTCGGCGAAGCTTCGGTGAGCATCACCACCCGACCCTGACGGTGGCCCTCGGGTGGGCGCGCGGCCGGCGCTGGCGAAGAAGGTCTTCGGCGGGCCGCGCTCGACGATCACGCCACCATCTCTGGCAGAGCAGTTCGGGCACGGCGATGGCCCGCGTGGTGGTCGATATCAGACCGACGAGGTTGTAGTCGAGCGACGGCAGGCTCACGCGCAATGCCAGCGGAAACATCCCGTGGGTCTGCGCGGCCGCGTCGATGCCGCAAGCCCTCCACGTCGAAGGCACCGGCGAACACGACAGCGCGACCATAGGCCGCCAACGGGGCAGATGATCGGGACTTCGAGTCAGCCGTCGCGCGAGCAGGTCGGGGTGCACCCGAGGTCGCGCCCGGCGGGAACTCAGCGCTTGATGCGCACGGCCGTGCCGCTGGCGGTCATCAGGTACATGTGGTTGCCGAGCTCGCCGTGCTCGAAACGGATCGCGATGACCCCGTCGGCACCGGCCATCATCGCCTCGCGTCGCAACGCGGCGATGCAGTCCGCGCGCGCATTCTTGAGTGCGCGCAACGCGGCGTCGGCGCGCCCGCCCGATATCTCGCCGACGGTGGCCTGGCCGTCCGAGAACAGGTTCATGCCGAACATCTTCTCCGCCGACACGATGCCGAGGCGTTGCTTGATGAACAGCCCGATCGGCGTGCTCTCCGTGGTGATCATGACCTCGTTGGCCAGCTGATCCTGGAGCTCGCGCGGCAACCCGCGCACGTCGCCCGTCTCGCGCGCGTTCCGCATGGCGCGCTCGAGCGCCATCGCCTTGCGCTGCTCTACCGCGCGGTGCTGTTTTTCCAGCGCCGCTTCGCGAAAAGCCCGGCGTTTGCTGGCTTCCTCTTTCAGCTGCTCGCGCTGGCGTCGTTCCGGCGGCGGCGCGCCGCACTCCGGGCAGCGGAAGGCATCGGCGAAGATCTCCGACCCGCACAACCAGCAATGGACTTTGGCGGTCGCCATGGGTCAGTGCGGCGCGAAGCGCTCCTCGACGTAGTTCTCGACCAGGCGCTGGAACTGCTCCGCGATGTCCTCGCCCTTGAGCGTGACGGCCCGACTGCCGTCGACGTACACCGGGGCCACGGGGCGCTCGCCGGTGCCGGGCAGGCTGATCCCGATGTCGGCGTGCTTGCTCTCGCCGGGACCGTTGACGACGCAGCCCATCACCGCCACGGTCAGGTTCTCGACGCCCGGGTAGCGGGCCTGCCAGTGTGGCATCTGCTCGCGCAGGTGCGCCTGGATGTCCCTCGCCAGGGTGCGGAACTGGCTGCTGCTGGTGCGCCCGCAGCCGGGGCAGGCGGTGACCATGGGCGCAAACGCGCGCAGGCCCATGCTTTGCAGGATCTCCTGAGCGACCAGCACCTCGCGGGTGCGATCGCCGCCCGGTTCGGGTGTGAGCGAAATCCGGATGGTGTCGCCGATGCCCTCCTGCAGCAGCACCGCCAGCGCCGCGGTGGAGGCGACGATGCCCTTGCTGCCCATGCCGGCCTCGGTGAGCCCGAGGTGCAAGGCGTAGTCGCAGCGCGTTGCCAGTTCGCGGTAGACCGCGATCAGGTCCTGGACGCGGCTCATCTTGCACGAGAGGACGATCCGCTGCGCCGGCAACCCGAGATCGACGGCGGCGGCCGCGCTCTGCAACGCCGAACTGATCACCGCCTCGCGCTGGAT
>JBFJWO010000520.1:0-3336 GCA_041623575.1 Gammaproteobacteria bacterium | reverse complement strand
TGCTGCGCACGTGCAGGTCGATCTCGTGGCCAGGGTTCTTCATGCACAGGTCGGCAGCGCCGTCGGCCACCACCAGCCACCAGTAGCGGGTCTTGCGCGGCGCGTCGAGGAACTCGAAGAACACCACGGTGCGCCGCTCGGGGAACTGCCCGACGTCGACACGCCGGCGCAGGTCCCACATCAGCAGCGCCGGGTCGTAGTCCTCGGGCGTGAGCTGCGAGCGCGCCCAGCGCTGCCCCCAGAGGCCGAGTTGCATCACGATCGGGCCGAGGTCCTCGCCGGCCGGCGTGAGATGGTACTCGACGTTGTCGCTGCCGTCCGCGGCCGGGCGCCGTTCGTCGACACCGGCCGCCTCCAGGGTCTTCAGGCGCTGCGACAGCATCGAGGGCGACATCAACGGATTGCCGCGCCGCAGTTCGTTGAAGCGGTGGCTGCCCGACATCAACTCGCGCACCACCAGCGGCGTCCAGCGCTCGCCGAAGATCTCCGCGCCCTTGGCGACCGGGCAGAACTGACCGTAGCCTTTCATCGCCGTTTTCCGTCTACCGCTCCCGAATACCGCCAATCCTAGTACAGATTTCGTAGTTGTCGAGGCGCGCCCGCGCGTCCAACCTGCCCGCTACCGACCAATCGGACAGCCGATCGCAGGAGCCGACAATGAACGCCCGACAAGACGCCGAAAACGCCCCGAAGCAAAGCCAGACCGGCGTTTCCCTGCCCCCGGCGCGGGTGCGGCGCCTGCCCTGGGCACTGCGCCGCCAGCACGCCGCCGGCACCGCTGCACCGCCCCGGGCCATCGCCTCAGGCGAGTTCGTGGCCGCCATGCGCAACGCGGTCAACGGCGTCAGCGTCGTCACGACCGACGGCATCGCCGGTCGCTACGGGCTCACGGTGAGCACCCTGACCTCGGTGTCGGCGCAGCCGCCGCTGCTGCTGGCCTGCATCAATCGCGGCAGCCCGCTGCTCGCCGCGCTGCTCGCCAACGGCGGCTTCGCCGCCAGCCTGCTCGGCGAAGACCAGCGTGAAGTCGCCGACACCTTTGCCGGGCGCGCGCCGCACGGTGCGGCGTTCGACTTCGGCTGCGGCGACTGGACGGTCGCCGTCACCGGTGCGCCGCTGCTGCACGGTGCGCCCGCAGCGTTCGACTGCACGCTCGCCGAGACCTACGCAGCGGGTACCCATGCCATCTGCCTGGGGCGGGTCGTTGCGGCGCACACACACGGCGGCACACCCCTGCTCTACACCGCGCAAGGCTACGGGCGCCCCGCCGGGTTGTGACGCAGTCGCGGTACAGATCCCGTACTTGAGCGGGGCGCGTCGCCCGCTCATGCTGCGCCCCGTTCTCGACACCTTCGAACCCCGAGGAGACCCTCATGAGCACCACTGCAATCGATGTTAGGACGACCGCCCGCGACTGGGCGGCCGACGCCCGCCGGCTGGGCGAAGCGTTCGCCCGGCGCGCCGAGGCGCATGACCGCAGCGGCGAGTTCGTCGCCGACAACTATCGCGAGCTGCGCGAGGCGCGGTTGTTCTCCGCCGCGATCCCGACCGAGCTCGGCGGCGGTGGCGCCTCGTACCCGCAGCTTTGCGCCATCGTGCGCGAGCTCGGGCGCCACTGCGGTGCCACCGCACTCGCCTTCTCGATGCACACCCACCCGGTGGCGTTGAACGTCTTCAAATGGCGGCGTTCCGACGCGGCCGCGGAGAAGACCCTGCGCAAGCTGGCCGCGGGCGAACTGATCGTCGCCGGTACCGGCGCCAACGACTGGCTGGCGTCCTCCGGCAGCGCGCAACGCGTCGACGGCGGTTACCTTGTCAATGCGCGCAAGCGTTTCGTCAGCGGTTCAGCGGGCGCGCAGGTCTTCGTGACCAGCGCCGGTTACGACGGCGAATCCGGCGCCGAGGTTCTGCATTTCGCCGTCCCGTTCAGCGCCGCGGGCGTGAGCATCGTGAATACCTGGGACACGCTCGGCATGCGCGCCACGGGCTCTCACGACGTCACGCTCGAGGACGTGTTCGTCGCCGACGCAGCGATCGTCGCGCGGCGCCCGGCCGGCGTCTGGCACCCGATGTGGGACGCCATCATCCCGACCGCCATACCGTTGATCGTCGCCGCCTACGTCGGCCAGGCCGAAGCCGCGGTCGAGCTGGCGCTCGACGCGGCCGCACGTCGGGGCGACGAACTCGCCGGTACGCTCGGCGAGACGACCACGCGGTTGAAGAGCGCGCAGATCGCCCTCGGCGAGATGATCCGCACCCAGGACGACTATGCCTTCACGCCTTCGCTGGAGACCACCGACCACGTGCTGAGCTGCAAGTCCATCGCCACCGAGGCGGTGAAAGCGTGCGTCGAACTGGCCGCGGAGCTGGTCGGCGGCCCGGGCTATTTCCGTGGTCACGCGATGGAACGTATCGTGCGCGACGTGCGCGCGATGCACTTTCACCCGCTGCCGGTGAAACGCCAGCAGCTGTTCAGCGGCCGCCTGGCGCTGGGTCTCGACCCGGTCAGCGGTGTTGCCTAGGCCGCGCACGGCAGGCCGCGGCAATGCCCGCGGCCTGCCGTGCTAGAGGCGCTTGGCGATCTCCTCCCACATGACTTCGCTGGCGCCGCCGCCGATCGACTGCACGCGGGCGTCGCGCACCATCCGTTCGATGGCGTTGTCGCGCATGTAGCCGGCACCACCGTGAAACTGCTGGCAGTCGTACATCACGCGGTTGACCAGCTCCCCGCAGTAGGCTTTCACCATCGACACCTCGCGCGTGCACTCGATCCCGCGCGCGGCGAGCCAGGCGGCGTGGTAGACCAGCTGGCGCCCGGCCTCCACTTCGGCCGAACGCCGCGACAGGCGCTGGCGGATCGCCTGTTTGTCCCACAACGTGCCGCCGAACGCCTTGCGCCGGCGCACGTACTGGAGCGTCAGTTCGATCGCGCGGCACGCCTCGCCCATCGCCTGCGCGCCCATCACGATCCGCTCGTTCTGGAAGTTCTGCATGATCGCGTAGAAGCCGCGACCCACCTCGCCCAGCACGTTGCGCGCGGGCACACGGCAATCGCGAAACAAGAGCTCGGCGGTGTCCGAGCATCGCCAGCCCATCTTGTCGAAGGTGCGCCCCACGGAGAACCCCGGCATGCCCTTCTCGACGATGAACAGCGTGATTCCCTGCGCGCCGCGGGCGTGCGGATCGGTGCGGGCGGCGACGAAGCAGAGGTCGGCGTGCACGCCGTTGGTGATGAACGCCTTGGTCCCGTTCAGCACCCAGTGGTCGCCGTCCGCGACCGCGCGCGTCGCGATCGCGGCCACGTCGGAGCCCGCGTCCGGTTCGGTGACGGCGACC
>JBFJWO010000519.1:0-3352 GCA_041623575.1 Gammaproteobacteria bacterium | reverse complement strand
GGGTGCTGAAGATAACGTTCACCGGGCGCGAAGCCCAGCTGCAGCTGCGCAGGGCAAGCGGCGAGGATTATCTCGCGAGCGTCGCCAAGCCCGCTCGCGAGACCCTGCAACGCACCGGCGACAACGTGCGCACCGCACTGCCGCTCGCGAGCCTGCTGTTCTTCGACGCGGTCTCGGGCGAGCGCGTGGCGGCGGAAGACTGACCCGTGCGAGTTGCTTTCGCCCGCCCGGGGGTGTGGACCGTGATGGTCGCGCTGGGTGTGGCGATCATCGCGCTGCTGCTGGTCTACCCGCTGTTCAAGGTCTTCCTGGCGAGCTTTCTCGACAACGACACAGGCGCGGTGACGCTCGCCAACTACACCCAGGTACTCGGCCACCGCTACTACCGGGGCGCGCTCTACAACAGCCTGATCGTGGGCTTCGGCGGGATGCTCGGCGCGACGCTGCTCGGCGTCCCGCTCGCCTACCTGACCTCGCGCTACCGCCTGTACGGCAAGTCGGTGGTGACGACCCTCGCCATCCTGGCACTGGTCTCGCCGCCGTTCATCGGCGCCTACGCGTGGATCATGCTGCTCGGCGCCAACGGCTGGCTCACCAACCTGGCCGCGCAGATCGGCATCGACCTGCCGCCGGTCTACGGGCTGACCGGGATCCTGCTGGTGTTCAGCCTGAAGTTCTACCCGTTCGTGTTCCTGCTGACGGCGGGCGCGCTCGCCACGGTCAACCCGTCGCTGGAGGAAGCCGCCGAGAACCTCGGCTGCACGCCGCTGGAGCGGGTGAGGCGGGTGAGCCTGCCGCTCGTCCTGCCGGCCGTCAGTTCCGGCGCGCTGCTCGCGTTCGTGCTCTCGATCGCCGATTTCGGCACGCCCAGTATCATCGGCCGCGACTTTCGCGTGCTCTCGACCGTGGCCTACAACGCCTACACCAGCGAGATCGGCGGTAACCCGGGACTCGCCGCGACGGTCAGCATCATCCTGATCGCGCTGTCGCTGGTGTTCGTCTCCCTGCAGCGTCACCTGGCGTTCCGCCGTGAGTACGGCGGCAGCCTGATCCGCCGCCCGGCGGTGCGCCGCCTGCGCGGATGGCGTTCGTTCGCCGCGCACGCGGTGAGCTACCTGATCGTGGGGCTCAGCTCCGTGCCCGCGGTGGTGGTGATCTGGAGTTCGTTCCGCAACACCAGCGGCCCGGTGTTCCAGCCGGGGCTGGGGCTCGACAGCTACCGGCGCATCATCGCCGACGTGCCCGACGCGATCATCAACAGCTTCGTGTACTCGCTCAGCGCAGTGGCCCTGATCGTGATCCTGGGCACCGCGCTCGGCTACGTCCTGGCGCGGCGGCGCAATGCGTTGTCCGGGCCGCTCGACTCGCTGCTGATGATCCCCTACGTGGTACCGGGCGTGGTGCTCGGGCTCGGTTTCGTCGTCGCCTTCAACCAGCCGCCGCTCGAGATGGTCGGCACCGGGCTGATCATCGTGCTGGCGATCTTCATCCGCCGCCTGCCCTACAGCGTGCGTGCCAGCGCCTCGATCCTGCGCCAGATCAAGCCGAGCGTGGAAGAAGCCGCCATCAACCTCGGCTCGCCGCCCGGGCGGGCGTTCCTGCAGGTAACGCTGCCGCTGATGGTACCCGGCGTGATCGCCGGAGCGATGATGAGCTTCGTTACCGCCATCAACGAGCTGTCCTCGTCCATCATTCTCTATGTCGGGGGAACCATCACCATGCCCGTGCGCATCTACCTGGCGGTGCTCGACGGCGAATTCGGCACCGCCGCGGCGCTGTCCACCATCCTGCTCGTGACCACCGGCGCGGCGGTGTACGGTGTGCTGCGCGTGTCGAACGCCAACGAGAACGCGTTCCTGTGAACGCGCGCCCGAAAGCCCTGCTGTTCGACCTCGGCAACGTGCTGGTGCGGGTGGACTTCGAGCGTGTACTCGCTCACTGGGCGCGCGCCGCCGGTGTCCCGCTCGAGCGCCTGCGCACGCGTTTCGTCATCGGCGAGGAGTATGCCCGCCACGAGCGCGGGGAACTCGACGATGCGGGTTACTTCGCCGCGCTGCGCGCGATGCTCGGGCTCGAACTCGACGACGCGACGATGGAACGCGGCTGGAACGCGGTGTTCGACGGCGAAGTGCCGGGCATGGCCGATCTGGTGGGGGGGCTCGCCGAACGCGTGCCGCTGTTCGCCTTCTCCAACACCAACCCCGCCCACCACGCCTTCTGGTCGGTGCACTTTGCCTCGCTCATGCAACCCTTTCGGGAAGTGTTCGTCTCGCACCGTCTCGGCATGCGCAAACCCGAAGCCCGCGCCTACCTTGCGGTGTGCGCGGCGATGCGCCGCGAGCCGGGCGAGGTGCTGTTCTTCGACGACAACGTGCACAACGTCGAGGGTGCCCGGGCGATCGGCATGCGCGCCGTCACCGTCGCCGGGATCGCCGACGTGCACACGGCGCTCGCCCAGGCCGGGCTCGACACCGCACGCTGACGAGCTGCGCGCACACCGGGCGCGTCACTCGCCCTTGTCGTCGCCACCCGCGGGGCCGACCTGCTCGCGACACTCAACGCGGCCCGCGAAGTAGGTCGACCTGCCCGGCTGCTCGGCGATGCCTTCGGCTTCGTAGCGTCGCAGGGCGCCCAGCACCGGACGGCGTGGCTCGGTGACCAACCACAGGCGCAGCAGGTGGCGGCGCAGGTGCGGATCGGGCGAGTCGTCGAACGCGAGGCGGCGGTGCAGCACGGTGAGGTTGTTGAAAAACACCGCCTCGCCCGGTTCGGTCATGAAGGTGAGCGCGCAGTCCGGGCGGTGCGCGATCTCGTCCATCAGGTCGAGGGCGGCACGCTCGTGCGCGGCCAGCGGCTCGGCAAGTTCCTCGGCGGCCATCTCGATGTAGGCGCGCAGGTAAGTGGTGCTGAGCAGCCCCTCGCAGAACGAGAACACGGGGATGCGCTCTTCGGTCACCGGCGCCTCCCCCGGCAGCTCCTCGCCGAAGCGGTGATAGCGGAACCCGCGCATCAGCACGGCGAGCAGGTCGGGGCGGCGCGCGAGCAGCTCGTTGTAGATCGCGCCGGCGCTCACGTACGCGCTGTCGCCACCGCGCAGGGCCTTTCGCAGGCACAGCATGGCAACGACGTCGCAGGCGTCGGTGTGTATCGCGAGTTCGGTGCTGTTGCGATACGCGCGCTCGCGCGCGTCCTTGCCGCCGACGCCGACGACCTGCCCGAGGCGGTCACCCATCACGCTCTGCGACATGGCCTTGCCGAAGTGCGTGCCCAGGCCCCAGAAGAGCGTGCCGATGTCCGATTCGCTGTAGCGCGCTACCGGCAGGCCGCGCAGGATCAACAGGCCGGGACCGCG